>NZ_JBSSBR010000011.1:0-80552 GCF_054059035.1 Thermostichus sp. MS-CIW-36 | reverse complement strand
TTGTGGGACTATCAGCTTGCAACGTACAGAGATAGTCTGGCTCATGGGCTTATCGTAGTTTATCCAGACTTTTGACCAGCAAACCTATATGGAGGCGGGCTTACCTCCCGACACCAAGCCTGCGGCTATGGTGCGGGTCTCCAGCCCGAAAATTTGGTGATCGGCATAGTCATCGACAACCGTTTGCAGCCACCTCTCCAGAAGGTTGGCTTGCAGATGATCGCCGCGATGGCGCATGAGTTCAACGCCTCGGCGGAGTTCGCCCAGCGTGATCACGCTGATGTAGATGCGGGCCTCTTGCTCAATGGCAATTTGAAGAAATTCTTGAACCCCGGAGTTGGCTTGACTGTGTTTGCGCAGCTCACTGATGACGTTAGTGTCAAGCAAATACGTCATGGGCAGTGTTATCTTGCACCCGCTCAAAGTCTGAATCGTTGCCAACGTTAGGTATCGATCTGAGCACTTCGGCAAAGGACTGTTTCGCAGGCTGGAGTAAGACTTGCTCTAGGATTTTGCGGTGTTCGGCCTCTGCACTAACGCCGTGACGACTAGCCCTTTGTTTGAGAGCTTTGACAATGGCTTCGTCAACATTGCGAACAATTAACGTGGCCATAGAGTGTTTCCTCGATCGGCAGATCCCTGGGCGGCTTTGCTGCGACGATAGCATTGATATCATCTAAAGTTCAAGTTTTCCCGTCTATTGATACTGATGAAGAAGCTGCCCTTTTGCGGGTTGCCCCAGAGAACTCCTGCCTGCCAGGGATCCAAGCTCTGCCTGCTGTGCATAGCCTTTGAAAGCGCAACACCCAAAAAAGAGGGATCCCGATGAGCAACTTGACCTGCAGGTGACCTCTACAATAGAAGGCTGACTCTGCCACCTCTGGGATCCCTATGCCGCGCCGCACCGATATCCACAAAATCTTGCTCATTGGAGCGGGGCCGATCGTCATTGGCCAAGCCTGCGAATTCGACTACTCGGGCACCCAAGCCTGCAAAGCCCTGCGGGAAGAGGGCTATGAGGTCGTTTTGGTCAACTCTAACCCCGCCACCATCATGACGGATCCCAGTATGGCGGAGCGCACCTACATCGAGCCGGTGACGGTGGACTTTGTGGCCAAAATTATCGAGCGGGAGCGCCCTGATGCTTTGCTGCCCACCATGGGCGGCCAGACGGCCCTCAACGTGGCGGTGCAACTGGCCCAGCAAGGGATCCTGGATCAGTACGGGGTGGAGTTGATTGGGGCCAAGCGGGAGGCCATTGAAAAAGCCGAAGACCGGGATCTCTTCAAGCAGGCCATGCAGCGGATTGGCTTGGCCGTGCCCCGCTCTGGCCTGGCCCACACCCTGGAAGAAGCCAAGCAGATTGCCCAGGAGATCGGCTATCCCCTCATCATCCGCCCGGCCTATACCCTGGGGGGCACCGGTGGTGGGGTGGCCTACAACCAGGAGGAGTTTGAAGAGATCTGCGCCGCCGGTTTGGAAGCCAGCCCCGTTTCCCAAATCTTGGTGGAGGAATCGGTCATCGGCTGGAAGGAGTTTGAGCTGGAGGTGATGCGGGATCTGGCGGATAACGTGGTGATCATCTGCTCCATAGAAAACATCGACCCAATGGGGGTGCACACCGGCGACTCCATCACCGTGGCCCCAGCCCAAACCCTCACCGACAAGGAATACCAGCGGCTGCGGGACTATGCCATCGCCATCATGCGCGAAATTGGCGTAGAGACCGGGGGATCCAACGTGCAATTTGCCGTCAACCCTGCCAACGGCGAGGTGCGGGTGATCGAGATGAACCCGCGGGTCTCCCGCTCTTCTGCTTTGGCCAGCAAGGCCACCGGCTTTCCCATCGCCAAAATTGCCGCCAAATTGGCAGTGGGCTACACGCTGCCGGAGATCCCCAACGACATCACCCGCAAAACTCCGGCCAGCTTCGAGCCCACCATCGACTATGTGGTCACCAAGATTCCTCGCTTTGCTTTTGAAAAATTCCCCGGCGCAGAGCCGGTTCTCACCACCCAGATGAAATCGGTGGGGGAGGCGATGGCCATTGGCCGCACTTTTCAAGAATCCATCCAGAAGGCATTGCGTTCCCTGGAAATCGACCGTCCCGGTTTTGGCAGCGATAGGCCGGAGGTTTTCCCCAAGCCGGAGGAAGTGCGGGCCAACCTGCGCACCCCCAACCCCTTCCGCCTGCTCACCATCCGCACCGCTCTGCTCATGGGCTTTTCTGCCCAGGAGATTGCCCAGCTCACCCACATCGATCCCTGGTTTATCGACAAGCTGCAGGAGTTGGTGGAGGTGGAGCAGGCCCTCAAGGGGCGGGAGCTGGGATCCCTGAGTGCTGAGGATCTGCGGCATCTCAAGCAAATGGGCTTCAGCGACCGACAAATTGCCCACCTAACCGGATCCACGGAACATCAGGTGCGGGCCCGTCGCAAAAGCCTGGGGGTGATACCCACCTACAAAACTGTAGATACCTGCGCTGCCGAATTTGAGGCTGCTACCCCCTACCAGTACTCTACCTACGAGAGCGAGTCGGAGATTTTCCCGGCCCGCAAAGAGAAGGTGATGATCTTGGGAGGTGGCCCCAACCGCATCGGCCAGGGGATCGAATTCGACTACTGCTGTTGTCATGCTGCCTTTGCCCTCAGCCGCCTGGGTTACGAAGCGATCATGGTCAACTCCAACCCGGAAACCGTTTCCACCGACTACGACACCGCTGATCGCCTCTATTTTGAGCCGCTCACCCATGAAGAGGTGATGAACTTGGTGGATGCTGAGCAGCCGGTCGGCCTGATCGTGCAATTTGGCGGTCAAACTCCCCTCAAGCTGGCGCAGGGGCTGGCAGCAGCCCAGGCTCCCATCTGGGGAACTTCCCCCGACTCCATCGACATTGCTGAGGATCGGGGGCGCTTCGAGCGCATCTTGCGGGAGTTGGATATTCGCCAACCGGCCAACGGCATTGCCCGCAGCGTGGAAGAAAGCTTGGAAATTGCCTGCCGCATCGGCTATCCGGTGGTGGTGCGGCCCAGCTACGTCTTGGGGGGACGGGCTATGGAGATCGTCTATTCCGACCAAGACTTGCAGCGCTACATGCAACTGGCGGTGGCGGTGGATCCGGATCGTCCGGTGCTGGTGGATCAGTTCCTGGAAGAGGCGGTGGAGGTGGATGTGGATGCCATTGCCGACCGCACCGGCGCCGTAACCATCGGCGGCATTCTGGAGCACATCGAGCAGGCCGGGATCCACTCGGGCGATTCGGCCTGTGTATTGCCCAGCCGCACCCTCAGCCCCGAGGTGCTGCGGGTGATCCGCGAGTGGACGGTGAAGTTGGCCCAAGCTCTGAAGGTGGTGGGCCTGATCAACGTGCAATACGCCGTCCAAAAAGGTCAAGTCTATATCCTGGAGGCCAATCCGCGCGCCTCCCGCACCGTCCCCTTTGTCAGCAAGGCCATCGGCCATCCGCTGGCAGACTACGCCGCTCAAGTGATGAGCGGCAAAACTCTGGAAGAGCTGGGCTTTACCCAGGAGGTGATCCCCTCCCACATTGCCGTCAAAGAAGCGGTTTTGCCCTTCCACAAGTTTCCCGGCACCGACACGCTGCTGGGGCCGGAGATGCGCTCCACCGGTGAGGTGATGGGCATTGACACGGACTTTGGCCGCGCTTACGCCAAAGCCCAACTGGCGGCGGGGCAGAATCTGCCTCTCCAGGGGACGGTGTTCATCAGCGTCAGCGACCGGGATAAACAGGCGGTCATCCCGGTAGCCCGCGAGTTTGTGGAGCTGGGCTTTCGCCTATTGGCCACCGAAGGAACCCAAAAGGTTTTGGCCGAGCACGGGATCCCGGTGGATAAAGTCCTCAAGCTGCACGAGGGGCGGCCCCACGTCATCGACGCCATCAAAAACCATCAGATTCAGCTCATTATCAACACTCCTTCCGGTGTCGAGGCGCAGCAAGATGGCCAAAAGATCCGCCGCACTGCCCTGGCCTACAAGATCCCTCTGGTGACCACCTTGGCAGGGGCCAAAGCCACCGCGGCTGCCATCCGTGCTTTGCAGTCGGGATCCCTGCAGGTGAAGTGCTTGCAGGATTTTTTCTCTGTCTAGGATTCTGGAGGAAAAAAGCAGGTCCCGGACGGCACCTCTTTCCTAAACCTATCCTTAAGAAACGTCTGCTCAAGCTTGGCTGCCATCAACTGCCAGTGACCGACCTTCGCCGGGAAGCTCTCAAAGACCTCCAAATTGCAACATATCGGTGCTGATTTGTATCGACAAATCCATTTTTTTCACATTCCCGTTGCGAAAGTTAGGGATCCCTGTCGGCATCCCTAAAACTGTCTAGCCTGAAAGGAGAGGATGCTTTTAGCGGTCGGCGCAAGAAGACTTTTACCCCGTTCCCGGAAGCCGACGAAGAATGCTCTTGTCTTTACCAGGAGTTGGCCTATGAGTACTGTAGTTCGCCGCTCCTTGGCTGCGCGGCAGCTCTGGAGTTGGAATGGCTTTTGCCAATGGATAACCAGCACCGAAAACCGGCTTTACATCGGCTGGTTTGGCGTATTGATGATCCCGACCTTGTTGGCAGCAGCCTTTTGTTTTGTAATCGCTTTTATTGCTGCTCCGCCGGTGGATGTGGATGGGATCCGCGAGCCGGTGATCGGATCCTTGATAGGGGGGAACAATCTCATCTCGGCGGCGGTGGTGCCCACGTCGGCGGCCATCGGCTTGCACTTTTATCCCATTTGGGAAGCCGCCTCTTTGGATGAATGGCTCTACAACGGCGGCCCCTACCAACTGATCGTGCTCCATTTCCTGATCGGGGTGTGGTGCTATCTGGGCCGGCAATGGGAGCTGAGCTATCGCTTGGGCATGCGTCCCTGGATTGCGGTGGCGTTTTCCGCTCCGGCGGCGGCGGCTACGGCAGTGCTCTTGGTCTACCCCATCGGCCAGGGCAGTTTCTCGGAGGGCTTGCCCCTGGGGATCGCCGGCACCTTCTACTTCATGCTGGCTTTCCAGGCGGAGCACAATATCCTCATGCACCCTGCTAGCTGGCTGGGGGTGGCCGGCGTCTTTGGCGGCGCTCTGCTGGCCTCCCTGCACGGCTCCCTGGTGATCTCCAGCCTAATCCGCGAGACCTCGGAAGAAGAGTCACAAAATGCCGGCTACCGCTTCGGGCAGGAGGAAGTCACCTACAACTTCCTGGCCGGGCACTACGCGTTCTTGGGGCGGCTGGGGTTCCCCGGCCTGGGCCTGAGAAACAGCCGTTCCGTCCACTTCTGGATGGCGGCCCTGCCCACGGTGGGGATCTGGGCGGCGGCGATAGGTATCGGCCTGATGGCCTTTAACTTGAACGGCTTTAACTTCAACCAGTCCATCCTGGACAGCCAGGGCCGGTTCATCCCCACCTACGCCGATCTCCTCAACCGCGCCAATCTGGGGATCCAAGTGATGCACGCCCCCAACGCCCATCATTTTCCCTTGCTGCTGGCGGCTCAACCCTAAGGCAGGCTAGGGGCAGTCCAGCCGGAAAGCGCGGTGAATAGCTTGCAAGGCCGGGATCCCTCGATCCCGGCGCACTACACAGCTCACCTTGATCTCCGAGGTGGCGATCATCTCGATGTTGATTCCGGCTTCGGCTAGGGCTGCAAACAGGCGAGCAGCCACGCCAGGGTAGGTTTCCATCTCGGCGCCGACAATGCTGACCTTGGCAATGTCGTGATCTGCGTCAACGCCTGCCGCCTGGAGTTCTTCGGCCACCTGCCGACAGACTGCCTCAGCAGCCATCGCTTGATCCTGAGGCACGGTGAAGGCAATGTCGGTGCTGGGGATCCCATTGTGGTAGCCCCGCTGGCTTTGGATGATGGTGTCCACGATGATCCCAGCAGCCGCCAAGCGCCCAAACAAATGGGCGGCAGTTCCCGGACGATCCAGCACTTTGCGAATGCCCAGCCGCGATTGCTTCAAATCCAGGGCAACACCGCGTACCGGGTGGCTGTCTTGAGGGGCAGGCGGCACCTTCGCCCGATGCAAGTGGGGGATCACCTGGAACGATTCTCCCAGAGCCAAGGCGGCATCCCCGGCCCGCTCCGCAGCCACCACACAGCTCACCTTGATCTCTGACATGGAGATCATCTGCAAGTTGATCCCGGCCTCGGCCAGCACCTGGAACATTTGCGCCGCAATTCCGGGTCGGCCCATCATCCCCACCCCGGCAATGCTGACTTTGGCCACCGCCTCATCCACAATCACCGCTGCACACTTCAGCTCTTGGCCAATCTGCCGGGCAACGGCTGCAGCCTTGGCCACCTGCGACCGGCTGACCGTGAAGGCAATGTCATTGGTGGGCTGGGGCAAGGGCTCCGTCCCGCTGGCGCAAGAGGCTGTGAACTGGAGGGACTGCAAAATCAAATCCACATTCACCCCTGCCGCCGCGATCCCCTGAAAGAGTTGGGCGGCAATGCCAGGGCGATCCGGCACCCCCACCAACACCAACTTGGCCTGATCCCGATCCAGCTCCACCGTATCCACCGCCAGGCCCAGCTCGATACTGCTGTCGGCAGCACGAGGACGGGGGGGAGGAGAAAGAATGAGAGTGCCCTCGCATCCCGCCTGCAACGGCTCCAAGCTGGAGCGCACCCGCAGCTTCACACCGTAGTTGCGGGCAATCTCCACCGAGCGGGGATGCAGCACCTGCGCCCCCAGGCTGGCCAGCTCCAGCATTTCATCACTGGTGATCTCCGGCAGCAGCCTGGCCTCAGGCACCTTACGCGGATCCGTGGTGAAGATCCCCGGCACATCGGTGTAGATCTCGCACAGCTCTGCTCCCAAGGCCACTGCCAAGGCCACTGCCGTGGTGTCGGATCCCCCCCGACCCAGGGTGGTGATCTCCAGCTCCGCCAGGCTGGTGATGCCCTGAAACCCGGCCACCACCACCACCTCTTCCCGCTCCAGGTGCTGCCACAGGCGGTCGGTGTGGATGTGCAAAATGCGGGCCCGGCTGTGATCCCGAGTGGTGACAATGCCCACCTGGGCTGCCGTCAGGGAAAGGGCAGGACACCCCAAGCGTTGCAGCGCCAAGGCCACCAGGGCAATGCTCACCTGCTCACCGGTGGAAAGGAGCATATCCCATTCCCGCAACTGGGCCGGTGTGGTCGGGGATCCCTGCAATATCTGTTCCCCCAGATCCACAAGGCGATCGGTTTCATCCCCCATCGCCGAGACCACCACCACCACCCGATGTCCCCGCTCCACCGTGTGGGCCACCCGTTGAGCCACGGCCTGGATACGCTCCACAGAGCCGACAGAGGTACCGCCGTACTTTTGAACAATTAAGCTGCGTTGCATGAGAGGAGAACGAGGTTAGGGGCGGCTTGGATCCTACCCCGGATCTAGGCCAAGCCCAGTCCATTTTGCAAAAACGGCGGTACCGGCAGCAGGATCAGCACCAGCAGCGTTAGCATCCCCAGCCCCAGCAGATCCCGGGCCTCGTCCAGTTCCGTCACATCGTTGAGGGCCGGCTCGTCGGCACTGGAAATCACAAACAGCAGCAGCGCCCAGAGCAACAGCCAAGGCTGCACCGTCAAAGCCAGCAGCAACACCAACCAGCGGGCTACCCGGCCCACATTCGCTCCCATCTGCTGTCCATACACTGCGTGGACAATGTGCCCTCCATCCAGTTGGCCCACCGGCATGAGGTTAAAGGCAATCACCACCAAGCCCAGCCAGCCGGCAAAGGCCAGCGGGTGCAGATCGATCACCTGCCCCGGCTGCAACTGATCCCCCAGCACCATGCGGGCCAGAATTGCCAGCAGCACCGACAGGCGCGGGTCAAGGCGATGAAAACTAATCGGGGTTGGCTGCCCCTCGGGCACCGCGGGAGGATCTACAGGCGCCGAAAACACCAGCCCCAGCAACAACATGCCCAAAGCAACAAGGCTCCCTGCCAGCGGCCCGGCGACGGCGATATCAAACAACACCTTGCGGTTGGGCACCGGCTCTTTCAACTGGATAAACGCCCCAAAAGTCCCTAGGACAAAAGGCACCGGGATGAAATAGGGCAGCGAGGTTTTGATGTGGTGGCGGCGGGCCACCCAGTAGCGAGTCCACTCATGGGATCCCAAAATGGCAAGGATCCCGACCGCATAGGGCAACCCTTGCATCAGAGAGGGCAAATGCAGCAGCCGGTCAGGGCTAACCCCAGCCGCGTGGGCCCCAGCACTGAGGGTCGTCCAGAAGGTGAATAGCAACAGCCCCAAAGCCAGCAGCGGGAACTCTCGACTGTCCGCCAGGGAGCGCCGCGCCGCCGGGTTGGGCACCAAGGCAAAAAAGGGCTTGCCGGCAAACCCCTCCTGCAGCACCACCAAAAAGCGTTTGCCGAAAGTGGTTTCCACGTTTTGCTGCACCCGCTCATAGGCTTCACTGGGATCCGCCCGCAAGTTGCCCCGGCAGATGATCGCCTGGGGGCGGTACTCCACATTTTGCAAATAAAAGACGTTCCAGGGGAAGCAATGGCTCAGCTTCTCCCGCGGCACTTCGGAGATGGGGGTGTGGGCAAGAGCCAGCGAGACCGGATCTGCGGCGCCGTCTTCCTCCTCTTCCTCTGGCTCAGGTTCCCCAGCCGGCGAGGGATCCGCTTCTGGAGAGGAGTTTTCCACCTCTGGCCGAGGGCCTCCGGTTGAGGGTCGAATACCCCCTCGTCTCACCAAGGTCATGCTGGTAAAGTAGGAGGTGAGAAACAGCAGCAACATCAGCAAGGGAGGCAATTCGTACTGAAACACCTGACGCCCCAGCACCCAAACCAAAGGGGGCAGCATCATCACCAGCCACAGGATCCGCCACGGCACCTTCGAAAGGCGGGCCACACTTTTTTGCAGCAGCAGGTAGGTTGCAGAACCCACCAGCGCCAACAGGATCCAATCTGCCATGAGTTCAAAAAACGGAGGAGAACACCTCTACCAAGCTAGCGGCAAATCCAATCCCCTCGCTACAGCTTGCAGCCGGGATCCCTGAAGAGCCAATTGAGGCTTGGCCTGCCCATAGACCGCCACCATTCCGGGGCAAACTTTTCATTCGCGCGAGCGGTGCGGAGCACTTTACTTCTTGTCAGCAGTGGGGCGAAAAAGAGGGATCCCCTTGAGGCGTGCTTATGCTGCCGGCGTCCACTGCACAGCTTCGCCCATGGGCCCCAACCTCAACCCAGTATCTATTCTGGCCAAAAGGTATTCCCTGTCATGCCTCGCAGGGTGAAATAAACAAATAGAAGCAACAAAAGGGATCCCAGCGTAACCATAGCCGCCGCTGTTGGACTTTTGCGATACAGGCCGACAAAAGGCTGGAGGCCAGCCCAGATCCCCCCCAGCAAAACGGTAATAAAGTAAGTGGGATAACGGGAGACATTCTCCACAAACTGGTCTTCCAGTCTTCTGGGGGGCTGCGGTTGTCGCATAAGAGGCTGGGGCTCCAACTCCTTTTTTCTCAGTGTGCCATAGGTAGCTGTCAACCATCTGGAGGCTGGCCATCTTCAGGGAACTGGCGGCAACTCAAAAAGTGTAGTCATCTCAAACTAGATTGAGACACTCCCCAAACGCTCCGCGCCGCTGCCGCGACCCCCCAGCTCATCTCTCTGGGAGAGGGGGGTTGGAGAGCAATGCAACGGAAATGTTTTATTCCTATTCAAAATGACTATAAATCTCCTCCATTGGCGCTCTTTTGGCAGCCGAGCAACCTCGGCTCCCCAGCCGCTGTGGCACCAACCGACCGGTAAGCAGCCTCTCTGCCGCTTGGCTCACAGCCTCCGCGAGGGAGAAAGTCCATCGTCCCCTCATATCAAAAAGAACATCTACTTCACGAAGAGTGGTTGGAGCGAAGGGGAGACTGTGCAGATTCAGGAAACCGAGAACCTGATATGGTAGGCGTTATCTTGCCTGCTTTGCCCGTTTGCTTGGCGCGGCCACTTTCTTCTGGACTGATGCGAGAATTGCCCTCTGATCCTTCCAATCGTGCCGGCGTACCCTTTGGGGATCAGACCCTGGCGCTGATGCGCGTCCAGGAGGCCCTAGATCAACTGGAGGCAGCCATTCTCAGCAGCCCTCGTCTGTTCTGGTCTCGCACCCTCATTGAAGAAGAAAAGATTCTGGAGCAGTTGGACTTTATCCGCCTGAACCTGCCAATAGCCCTAGAGGAAGCGGAAGAATTGCTGCGCCAGCGGGATCGGATCTTGGCGGAGGCCAATCGCTACGCCCAAGAAATTGTGGCCGCGGCCCAGCGCAGGGCCGAGCAGCTCCTCAACGAATCGACCATTCTGCGACAGGCCCAAGCTCAAGCGGAGCAGTTGTTGCAACAAACCTATCAACAGAGTGAGGAAGTGCGGCGACAGACGCTTCAGGAATCGGAGCGCCTGCAGCGGGAAGCCCACCGTTACGTGGATCAGGTTTTGCAAGACCTGGAGTTGCGGTTGGTGGAATCCTTGCGGGTGATCCGCAACGGGCGACAAAATCTGCAAACCTAACAGCAAAGAGCCAGACTGCGACTTGAACGCTGCCTTCAACCTGTGCCAGGAGCATTTTTATCCCGCGTTGTGCAAGTCTTTTGGAGCGGTGGGTTAGGGATCCCCTGAGCAGGCGAGGGACAGCTCCCCTCGCTAGACTTGAGCAGAAGACGTTCCCCGGCGGCCCTTGACATCCTCTCTGCCTATCATCCTTGGCGTATCTGGCGCTTCAGGGATGCTCTATGCTGTGCGTGCTCTGCATGTTCTGCTCAGCCTGGACTACTGTGTCGAAGTGGTGGTCTCCAAAGCGGCCTATCAGGTGTGGCAGGGAGAACACGGGGTGCTGCTGCCGACAGACCCCCGCAAGCAGGCCCACTTTTGGCGACAACAAGCCGAGAGCAGCGGTGGATCCCTGGTTTGTCATCGCTGGCAGGATGTGGGGGCAACCATTGCCAGTGGCTCCTATCGCACGCAGGGGATGTTGGTGATCCCATGCAGCATGGGTACAGTTGCCAAGTTGGCTGCCGGCTTGAGCTCGGATCTGCTGGAGCGGGCTGCTGATGTGCAGCTCAAGGAGGGACGACGCTTGGTGGTGGTGCCGCGGGAAACCCCCTTTAGCCTGATCCACCTGCGCAACTTGACCACTCTGGCAGAAGCGGGGGCGCGCATTGTTCCGGCCATTCCAGCTTGGTACCACCAGCCGCGTACCATCCTAGATTTGGTGGATTTTGTGGTGGTGAAGGCGTTGGATCAGTTCGGTATTGATGGCGATCTCATTCGCCGCTGGCAGGGGATGCGCCAGCATCAGATCCTCAAGCTGCCCCCTGATCTCTGAGCGGGATCCCTTTTCCCGGCGGCAGGCTGGGATTTGGCTTGGGGGTGTTCCAAGCTGGGGGGGCCCTGTGCCGATAGCCCTCACTTGTGGCACCTTGCCGGGAATAGCTCAGATCACTTGCTGAGCTAGCCGACTCGGGGATCCCGCTGAAGGGGGGTGGGCAAGTCAGGGCAGGTCTCCAGACTGGCCGCCCATTCCCCGATGAGGGTGTTGACCCAGTGAGGCAGCTCGTCGTGGGCGCAGTGGCCTACTCCCGGCAGCTTCACCAAGGTGAGGGCAGGTTGCCAGCGCTTAAATTGGTCTGCCAAAAAACTGGGCACTGCCGGATCTTCTCGGCCCCAAAGTAGCAAGATAGGCATTTTTAGGGTGGGCAGCAGGCGTTTGGGGCTGTCGAAGCGGCGGCAGAGAATGGCCCTCAGACCGTCCAAAAACACGTGGGCTGCCCCCGGCTCAAAGGCCGGTCTCTGGAAGATCTGCACCAGCTCGTCATCCACCTGCTCATCCCGCTTGTAGACGTTTTTGATCCAAGCTCGTAGCACCTCGGTTTGTCGCAGCCAGTTGAAGAGGTGGGGATAAGTGAGGGGGCACCCCAGCAACGACAGAATCCCTTCGCAGAGGGCTCGCACCAGAGCATCCCAGGGAGAGGGCAATTCTTCCGGATGGGGCCCATCGGCGCAGCTAATCAAGCACAGGCCCTTCACCATCTGGGGATAGCGGGCGGCGGCAATGACTCCCACCAAGCCCCCGATGGAATGGCCCACCAGGATGCTGGGCTGCTGGATGTGAGTTTGCCAAAACTCGTACACCTGCTCCACCCACAGATCAACGCTGTAGGCGATCTCCGGCTTGGCACTCTTGCCAAATCCCAGCAAGTCGAGGGCATAGACGGAGCGCTGGGATCCCAGAGGGAGAATGTTGTGGCGCCAATGACCCACTGACGCTCCAAATCCATGGATTAAAAGGGCCGGAGCTGCCGTTAAGTTGACGACACCGGCAGGGGTTTGGGCGCGACTGGGGGTGTAGGTGAAATGGATGGGCCAGCCCCGCCAATGCCAGGTTTGGGAGTAGCCGTAGCGAGGCAAAGCCGACAAGGGATCCCTGTCGCTGCCCGTTGGGGAAGGGGGGGGCGCATCAACAGAGGAGAAACCGGGAGCGCCAACGGAATTGGCGCCGACGGGAGCAGAAGGGGAAGGATGGGAGTCGAGTCCGTGCAAGGGAGAAGTGGGTGATAACAATAGGCTCATCTCCAATTTAGGCTAGACCAATCTTAGTGGTTTCCTCGGCTCATCATTTAATAGGACGTACTTTGCCACCGGTTCTTCTATATCTTCCAGGACATGCCAGCATGACTGTGTCCATAACCCCAGACCCAATGGATGAAGCCTTCGGGATAGACCCGATTACCGCTGCCAGCTTTCGCCAGATCGATCAAGAGATCGGCCCCCACCCCTGGCAAGGGATCCCTTATGAGGTGGTGCGCCGCGCCATTCATGCCACTGCCGACTTTGAGCTACGGGATCGCTTTTTCTTCGGCCCCAACGCCGTCGAACAAGCCCTGGCAGCCCTGCGGCAAAAGCGGCCTGTCGTTGTCGATGTCAGGATGGTGGCAGCCGGGATCCAGTCAGGTCTGAGAGCGCAAGGGATCCCGCTCCATTGCGCTTTGGACTGGGTGGAGGAGCCTCGTTGGCCCGGCCAAACCCGTGCCGCTAATGGGATGGTGAACTTAGCACGCCGCCATCCGGAAGCCCTGTTTGTCATCGGCAATGCCCCCACTGCACTGCTGGCTTTGGTGGAGGAGATTCGGGCACAGCGGGTCAAGCCGGCCTTGGTGATCGGAGTGCCGGTGGGATTTGTGGCGGTGGAAGAGGCCAAGCAGGCGTTGGCGCAAACGGATGTTCCCCAGATTCGCGTGGAGGGCCGCAAAGGCGGATCCCCGGTAGCCGCTGCCGTTGTCAACGCCCTTCTCTTGGCAGCCCAACGGGATCTCATCCCCAACTGACTAGAATTGGGGGTAAGTCTTCAGGCCCGTTCCATGACTCCAGAACAAGAGGAGTGGCTGATCCGCAACCTTCAGCAACAACAAGAACAAATCCAAGAAATGCGAGCCAGCAGCAACGATCTGCCGAGCGCTTTGAGGCGCAGATGGCCGAGATGAGGGCTGAACGCCAAGCCGCGGAGGCTCAATTTCAAATCGAGATCCAAGAAATCAGGGCGTTCATTCAACACAACCAGGAGCGGATTCGACAGAACGAAGATCGGGGAGATGAGCTGGAGGTGGCCATACAGGAGTGCCGCCGGGATATGCAGGCCGGGTTTGCAGAACTGAGGGAAGCGCAAGCCATGATGATGGAGCAATTTCGGGAGCGCGATGGCCGCCTGATCGAGGCTCAACTCAGCTTTATTCGCGAGATGCGAGAAATGCAACGGGAAGTGGCGGAGCTGCGACTGGATTTTCTCAATCACATGCGCCAATACCACCCACCTGTCGAACGTTAAATGGCTACGGCAGCACCTGGGCGGTCACCTCAGCTTGCGGTCGTAGGGGTAGCGGGGGATGGCTCTGTGGCTTCCTGGGGGATCCCCCCCCTTTCCCAAGCCAGGGTTTTGGCAGGAGCCCCTCATCTGCTCCGGCACTTTACCGATCATCCGGCCCGCAAGATCCCGCTCACCGGGCCGGTGGAAAGTTGGATCCCGCTTTTGCAGCAGGAGATGGCTCAGGGATCCCTAGTTTTGTTGGCCAGCGGGGATCCGCTTTTTTTCGGGATCGGGCGGCTGTTGACGGAGTATTTCCCAGCGGAGCGGTTGGCCTTCTATCCGCAGGTGAGCTCGGTGCAGCTGGCCCTGAACCGCCTGCAGATCCCCTGGCAGGAGGCGACCATCCTCAGCCTGCACGGGCGGGGAGTGGAGCGGTTGGAAGCCGTTCTCAAGCAGGGATCCCCTGTGATCGTGGTGCTCACCGATCCGGAGCATACACCGACCGTCTTGGCCCAGTTCATTGCCGACCTGCGGCTGCCGGTGCGTTACCAAGCCTGGGTCTGTAGTCAACTGGGATCCCCTCAAGAACAGGTCGTGCCCCTCCAAGAAGGGGAAGACGCCGTTTTCCCCAGCCCCAACGTTGTGGTGCTGCGACGAGTAGAGCCGGAGCCAGATCCCCATCGCTGGCCTTTGGTCGGGATCCCGGACGACCAGTTCTACACCTTTCCCGACCAGCCCGGCTTGATCACCAAGCAGCCCATCCGCCTGCTCACCTTGGGATCCCTGCAGCTCCCCCAGGAGGGCGTGGTGTGGGACATCGGTGCCGGCACCGGCTCGGTGGCCATCGAAATAGCCCGTCTTTCCCCCCAACTTCAGGTGTACGCCGTTGAGCGGAATGCCGCCGGCATCTGCCTGATTCGGCGCAACCGGCAACGCTTTGGACTGGAGAACCTGCAGGTGATCCCGGGGGCAGCCCCCCAAGTGTTGGCCGACCTGCCAGATCCGGATCGGGTGGTGCTGGGCGGCGGCGGCAAAGGGATCCGCAATCTGCTGCCGGTGGTGGAAGCCCGCCTGCGGCCTGGAGGGATCTTGGTGGCCAACTTCGCTACCCTAGAAACCTGCAGCGAGGCCCTGCAATGGCTGCGTTCGCGCGGCTGGCAAGTTCGAGTAGATCACGTTCAGATCTCCCGCTCTGCCGTCCTGGCCGAGGGTACCCGCTTTGCCCCCCTGAACCCGGTTTACCTGCTGCAAGGGATCCCTTCAAATTGGAAAGCCCAGTAAGCCCCCCGTTGCTCTGCTTTCCCTTCTCCCTGTGGGGGAGGGAAAGTTATCCCTCGTCCTCCTCATCGGCGGTGAACCCCGGTCGGTACAGGTAGGCGGAGGAGGGACGGTTGGTCTTCTTGATTTGGTCTTTGATGGATTCCAGGTCGATGTAGCGATCCGCCAAGTTGATCAGTTGATCGCTGGTCATGGAACGCAAGCTGACCACCTCCACTCGTGCCCCTTGATAGCTAACGGCATTGACCGCATAGGCCAAGTCTCCATCGCCGCTCACCAGCACAGCCGTCTCATACCAGCGCACCAGCGACAGCATATCCACGGCAATTTCCACATCCAGGTTGGCTCTCTTGGATCCATCGGGCAACTGGGTTAGCTCTTTGGTAACCACGCGGTAGCCATTGCGGCGCATCCAGAGCAAAAACCCCTGCTGCTTTTCGTTGTTGCGATCGACGCCGGTGTAGAAAAAAGAGCGCAAAAGGGGCGACCGACCACTCAGCGTCTTCAGCAGGCGGGTGTAGTCGATCTCAATGCCCAGTTGCAGAGCGGCGTAGAACAGATTAGACCCGTCGATGAATATGGCCACACGCCCACGGTTGTCCTGCAAGGGATCCGCAGGCTGAAAGCCGGGATCAGGATCAAGACGCAGCATTCGGGTTTTCTTCTCCAAGTTTTGACAAAAGGGCAGAAAAAAGAGGTGTTAAATGGGTTTAATCGCCAATACAGCTCTTTCCGGCAGCACTGACTACAGCTAATGCAGATGCCTCTCTTGTGCGATAGGGATCTTACTGCTTCCCAGAGTGATCTGCAGAATTCCCATGAAGTCGGAAAAAGCCGTAAAAGGCTGCCCCAAGCCCTGGGACACATGATTTACCCTAGCGCAGGAGAGACGATCCCCGGAGAAGATTTCCAAAATCCTAAAGAAAAATACCTACGAAAGGAGAGGCTTTGGGGATGGAGTGCGGGGATGGGCCGGTACCTTACCGCTTTTCGAGCCCCTTGCACAGAGGGGTGCTGCGCAGCCGCTACAAGCGGTTTTTGGCCGATGTGGAGCTGGAAAACGGGCAACAGATCATCGCTCATTGCCCCAACACGGGGCCGATGAGTGGGGTCTGTCAGGTGGGGGCACCTGTGTACCTCTCCCATCACCCGGAGCCAAAACGGAAACTGGCCTACACCTGGGAAATGATCCAGGTGGATGGGGTATGGGTGGGGATCAACACCAGCTTGCCCAATCGCCTGGTGGACTGGGGGCTGGAGCGAGGGTGGTTTCCTCAATTGGCAGGGTTTTCTCGCCGGCAACGGGAGGTGACCTGCGGCAGGAGCAAAATCGACTTTCTGCTGACAGGAGACTCTGGCTCGGCCTATTTGGAGGTGAAGAATACCACCTGGGCTGTGGGATCCCGCGCGCTGTTTCCCGATACGGTGACCACCCGCGGCCAAAAACACCTGGAAGATTTGATCGCGGTGCGCCAACAGGGGCAGCGGGCTCTGCTGCTGTACTGGATCAATCGCGCCGATTGCACCGAGTTTGCCCCCGGCGAAGAACGGGATCCCCGCTATGCCCGTCTGTTTCGTGAGGCCCTGCAAGCCGGAGTGGAGATGTTGCCCTATCGGGTCGAGGTTTCGCCGGCAGGGATCCGCCCCTTGGGTTTGGCCAAAATCGTTGTCTAAGCACCCCAAAAGAAGGGTCAGGCTCTCTGGAAACGGCTGGGGATGGCCTATAATACTGCTTTCTCCAGATTCTTAGTTTTCCAAGCACTTGAGGACCATGAGCAAACCTTCCTCCCGTCCTCATCACATTGTCCTGACTTCCCATCCCTCCCCTCATGGGACGCAAGCCCAGCCGATCCGCTGGGGAGCCTTGGATCCGCTGCGGCGGGGGCCGGTGGTGGGTAGCCTAACCAATCTTGCCCATCGCAATGTCATCGGCACTCATTCGGGAGCCTACGCTGTTTACCGGGCATTGGCTGTAGCCAGTGGCTCTCTGCAGGCGGATCACCGCGCCGATTTAACCCATACTGCCCCGGTGGTGTCGATTGGCCCTCACCCAAGCTGGGGAGATCCAGACCGGATTGTGTCCTTGGATCCCTGGGGAGCGGTTGTGGGAGAAGTCTTTGCCCCCCTCTATGCCCAGGGCTACGACATTCGTCCCACCATTGCCATTACCCAGGCCCACATCCACATGCCCGAACTGCAGGAGGCGGTCAACAAAGGGCGGTTGCGGGTGGATGGCCGGATCCTCAAAGACAACGGCAGCCTGGTGGTCACCAAAGCCGCAATCGAGCCGGTCTGGTACCTGCCGGGGATCGCCAAACGATTGCAGGTGAGCGAAAGCCTGCTGCGCCGCACCCTCTTCGAGCAGACGGGAGGCATGTTTCCAGAATTGGTGACTCGCCCAGACCTATCGGTGTTTTTGCCGCCCATCGGTGGCCAGACGGTGTACATCATCGGGCAAGTGGCCGCCATCACCGACCCGGCCTTGCCCCTGGCGGTGCGGGTTCACGACGAATGCAATGGTTCCGATGTGTTTGGCTCGGATATTTGCACCTGCCGCCCCTATCTGGTGCATGGCATTGAAGAATGCGTTAAGACGGCCCAAGCCGGTGGAGCCGGGGTGATCGTGTACCTGCGCAAAGAAGGCCGCGCCTTGGGAGAGGTGACCAAGTTTTTGGTCTACAACGCCCGCAAGCGCCAGGAAGGAGGGGATCGGGCTGATGCCTACTTCGCCCGTACCGAGTGTGTGGCAGGGGTGCAAGACATCCGGTTTCAGGAGTTGATGCCGGATGTGCTCCATTGGCTGGGCATAACCCGAATCGATCGCCTGATTTCCATGAGCGACCTCAAGTATCGAGCCATCACCAACTCCGGCATTGAGGTCGTGCAGCGGGTGCCCATCCCAGAAGAGCTGATCCCGGCGGATGCCCGTGTGGAGATCGAGGCCAAAAAAGCTGCCGGCTACTACACTGAGGGTGAGGTGCTGGATGCGGAGCGGCTGGCCCAAATCCGAGGAAGGGCCTTGGTGGAGTGAGCGGGATCCCTCATGCAAGTGGCTACCTGGAATGTCAACTCCATTCGCACCCGGCTGCCTCAGGTTTTGGCTTGGCTGGACAGCCAGGGATCCCTGGATGTGCTCTGCCTGCAGGAGACTAAGGTGGTGGATGAAGACTTTCCCCGGGCGGCCTTTCAGGAGCGGGGCTTTCATGTGGAGGTCTACGGGCAAAAGTCCTACAACGGTGTGGCTCTGATCAGCCGGGATCCCCCGGAAAAAGTAGAACGGGGGTTTGGTGCGCTGCTGCCTTCGGCGGCAGATTTGGACGAGCAAAAGCGGCTGATGAGCGCCATCTACCGCGGGATCCGTATTCTCAACCTTTATGTGCCCAACGGTTCTGAGGTGGGATCGGAAAAATACGCCTATAAATTGCGCTGGCTAGCCACGCTGAAGGATTACCTCGCCGTTGCCCTGAGCCAAGGGGATCCCATCCTGCTCTGCGGGGACTTTAACATTGCCCTGGAAGATCGGGATATTTATGATCCCCAAAAAGCGGGAGAAATCATGGCTTCCGAACCGGAGCGACAAGCCCTGCGGGAGATCCTGGCTTTAGGGTTTGAAGATGCGTTTCGCAGGTTCACCCCAGATCCCGGCCATTTTAGCTGGTGGGACTATCGCTCAGGGGGGTTTCAAAGGAATCGCGGCTGGCGCATTGATCATCATTATCTGTCTCGTGAGCTACAGGAGAAAGCCACCGCTTGCTGGATCGATGTTGAGCCACGGCGGGCCGAAAAACCCAGCGATCATGCCCCTGTCATTGTTGCCCTGGATATTTAAGCGCCTTGTTATAGTCATTTCAAGCTAGGTTGAGACACTCCCCAAACGCTCCCTGCCACTGCCTTCACCCCTTCTCTCAGAGGAAGAGGGGAGCCAGGCGGAAATGTTTCATTCCTGTTTAAATGACCACAACAGCTCATACCAACCAGCCATCCAATTAAAATGGAGCGGCCTCTTCGAGAATTTTCAGCAGGTGTTGCCGCTGTTCTGAGCTGAGGACCTGTCGCATTTCCAGAACTGCCTCAAAACGTTTGGCATTTACTTCTTGGCTTAGCTGTTGTACCCGCTGAAATTGAGCTGCCACTTCTGACTCAGGGGCATCGCCGACCAGCAACTCCCGCAATCGACCGCGGGCTGCCCTCAACTCCAAAATGCGCTCCAACAACTCTTCCTGTTTGCGGTGGCGGATCTGCTGCAATTGCCGCAACTGCTCGTCGGAGAGGTTCAGCTCCTGCAAATTGCGAGCAAAGGGGCGGCGCAAATCCATCATTCGCAGGGGGCGGGGTTGGCCCATCACCGGTTCACCCAGGGATCCCAGGTAGAGTGGCAAAATGGGGATCCAAATCCAAGCATTTCTCATGGTTCTTTGCAGGCTTTTTCTAAGAATCTGACCAAGAATCTGACCAAGGTCTCAGAAGTCTCAGCGGTGTAATGGTCAATGAAGGGGGATATTCGTGAGGCTGATGGATTTAGGATCCCTCTGGATCGCGTTCTATCCACCAAGTTTCGGTTTCTGTTCCCTCTGGGCTCAGCAAGCTTCCCCAAGTGCTCACCAAAAAACTTTCTAGGGCTTCGGTCTCCTGGGCCACCACCTGTACCTGCCAGCGCTGATAGCCAATCCAGCCCAGCAAAGCGCCCGCCAAAAGGGAGATGCCAACCCAACGCCAAGGGTGCTTGAGCCGGCCATGAAGTGGATGAGTCGCCACAACTTGAAGGATCTGCTCCTCCAGCCCAGAGGCCGCAGGGGGAGGGAGGGGGCGATATTGACGCAAAAAGTGGCGCAGCCGCTCGTCTGCTAGGGGGTTGGGGTGCTCACTCATGGGGTAATGCCCTCCTGAAGTAGGTGTTGACGGATGGTGGCACGGGCGTAAAACAGCCGGGACTTCACCGTTCCCACCGGGATCCCTAAAATCTCGGCGATTTCTTTCTGGGGCAGATCTTCTAGGTCGTGCAGAATCAGAACCATTCTGTGTTCAGAGCTAAGCTGAGCCATGCTTTGCTGTAGAGCCTGTTGGTAGTGCAAGTGCATCAGGTCGGGGCCAGGGTGAGCGATATCCGATCTAAGAGCCGGGTTTTGGATTTGGGAGTGTTGCCGGGCGCAGCGCCGTCGCTGATCTGAGGCCACATTCCAACAGATGCGATACAGCCAAGTGGAAAACTGGGCCGAGCCGCGAAACCGAGGCAACCCTTTCCAGGCACGAATAAACACTTCCTGTACCAGGTCATCCAAAAGATCGGCTCCACACAAGGGATAGAGGATATTCCGTACCGACTGCTGGTATTTGCGGTAGAGTTGGCGAAAGCTCTGGCTGTCGCCGTTGAGGCAGCGCTGGATCAGCTCCCAATCGGATGTATCCTTTGCTGCCTGCACAAGAGGACGCTCCCTTGTTCTCAACCTTGCTTTGTCTGACTCCCAATGCCCCCAAAAGGTTCAAAGGATCCCTGTCTACGATGGCCCTCCACTTCCCGCCAAGCAAGATATGGTCGTTTAGGCTAGAGTGAGATACCTGGGCTATACGAGAAAAGCCTTATGGCCCCATGCATTATTGCTCCGCAGCGCTGACGCGACGACGCGACCAATGTTTTAGGTGTGGGTGCAGTGTCCTAGTTTGAGTCGAAATGACCATACCGGCATCTTCTGATTGCCGTTTTCCCTCAAAGGATACCCGCCGGCAGGTGTAGACAAGCCAATCCCTCTTGCCTGTTCGCACTTTCTCAATCCCAATTCTGTTGAATTCTATTGGCTCGTCGACCTACAATTCCAATAACACCAAAAAGAGGAAATGAAAAGCTGATCTTCATGCCTGCCTGGCCATGGCCAAAACAACTCAGATAACCGATAAACCCGATCTGTTTGGATTCCTCTATCGTCACCCGACGCTCACCCTTGCCATTCTGTTGGGGCCACCTCTCATTTGGTTGCTGGTCTTTTACTTGGGGCCGCTGCTGGCGCTGCTGCTGCAAAGTTTTTATCATCTGGATCCCTTTACCGGCCTGATCCTGAGAAAGTTGACTTTGGCCACCTATCGGGAGCTGCTCACTCCTGCCAGCGTGGATATCTTTGTCCGCAGCTTGACTATGGCTTTGGCAGTGACCCTAGCTGCAATTGTGTTGGCTTTTCCTCTGGCTTATACCATGGTCAGACTGGCCTCTCCTCGCTGGAAGGACTTTTTGTACTTGTTGGTGCTCCTACCGCTTTGGTCTAGTTATTTGATTCGGGTTTATGCCTGGAAGTTGATCCTGGCCAAAGAAGGGATCCTTACCTATCTACTCACCCATGTGGGCCTACAGGGCTGGGTGGAAAAGATTTTGCAGTTGCCCGGGATCGGTGGGCCATCGCTGGCTGTATCCAACTTGGGTATTTTCTTGGTGTTTCTCTATGTTTGGCTGCCCTATATGATTCTGCCGATCCAGGCGGCTTTGGAGCGAGTGCCTGATAGCTTAATTGAGGCTTCTGCAGATTTGGGAGCTCAGGGTTGGCAAACGTTCCGCCATGTTACTCTTCCCCTCGCCTTGCCAGGGATCCTGGCCGGGTCGGTCTTCACCTTTTCCTTAACGCTAGGAGATTTTGTGGTGCCTTATTCTCTGGGCAATTCCAGCTATTTCATCGGGCAGGCAGTTCTCGCCTTTCAGGGCACCTCTGGCAACATTCCCTTGGCGGCAGCCTTCACGGTTGTGCCGATGGGGATCATGACCGTCTATCTGCTAGTGGCCAAGCGGCTGGGGGCTTTTGAATCGGTGAGCTGACCCGATCAAGGATTTTTCCAACACATGAGGAGCCAACTGAGCTATGCTGGTAACTGTTAACGAATGTATCGGGCTGTCCCTATGGTGCTCTTTGGCTTTGGCAAACTTGGCAAGAAACTGTCCCTGCCCAAACCGGAAGAAGCCTTGCCGGGCCGGGCCGAGCCGATGGTGATCGTGAATCGGCATTTTGTCAATGGCCATCCGCTGCAGCCGCCTTTTCCCGAGGGCATGGAGCTGGCCTTGTTTGGCATGGGCTGCTTCTGGGGGGCAGAGCGCAAGTTTTGGCAGGTGCCAGGGGTGTTCAGCACAGCGGTGGGCTACGCTGGCGGGTTTACCCCCAACCCCACCTATGAAGAGGTCTGTACTGGCCTGACTGGCCACAACGAGGTGGTGCGGGTGGTTTACGACCCAGCTCAGGTCAGCTATGCCCAACTGCTGAAGGTGTTTTGGGAAAATCACGACCCTACCCAGGGGATGCGCCAAGGCAATGATGTGGGCACCCAATACCGCTCCGGCATCTATGTGTATTCTCCGGCGCAGCGGGAGCTGGCGGAAAAAACCCGCGATCTCTATCAGCAGGCCCTGACCGCCCACGGCTACGGCCAGATCACCACCGAGATCTTAGACGCGCCTGAGTTTTACTACGCCGAAGACTACCACCAGCAATATCTGGCCAAGAATCCGCGCGGCTACTGCGGCCTGGGGGGCACTAAGGTTTGTCTGCCAGAGATCCTCACCGAGCCCGTCTGATCCACACCCTGACGGATCAAAAGATCCGGCGGGAATGGGATCCCCGCTCAAGGAACTCCCTAGCCACTAGGGTTACCACCGCCAGCAAGGAGAGCACCACCGCCGCCGCATAGGCTGAGCCGGTGGCATAACTGCGGTAGGCATCTTCCACGAACAGGGGCAAGGTCTGGGTGCGGCCAATGATGTTGCCGGAAACCACAGCCACAGCGCCGAACTCCCCCATGGCGCGGGCATTGGTCAAGATGACGCCGTACAGAAGGCCCCAGCGGATGTTGGGCAGGGTGATTCTCCAGAAGATCTGCCAGGGGGTCGCCCCCAGCGTTTTGGCGGCTTCTTCCTGGTCGGTGCCTGCCTCCTCCAACACCGGCAACACTTCCCGCGCCACAAAAGGAAGGGTGATGAAAGCCGTTGCCAACACAATGCCCGGAAATGCAAAGATAACCCTCCAGGATCCCAGCCAACCCTGACGCCCGAAGATGAGCACCAGCATTAGGCCGGCCACCACCGGGGAAATGGAAAAGGGCAAGTCGATCAGGCTCAGCAGCAGCGCCCGCCCCGGAAAACGCCGGTGGGCAATGGCCAAGGCGGCACAGAGGCCGAAAAAGGTATTGAGGGGCACAACGACCAGCGCCGTCAGCACCGTCAACCGCAGGGCACTGAGCAACTCCCGCTCCGTCAGGCGATGGAGAAAGGCTGGGATCCCTTCTCGAAACGCCTGATAGAAGATGTTCACCACCGGGATCCCCAGCAGCAGCGCGATGTAGAGCCCGACGATCCCGATCAACAGGCCCGACAGCCATGTTGAGGGCTTCGGTTTGACACCTGCTACCTCGTCAGGTTTCATGGCGACTTCCCCAGGCTTGCAGAAGGTTAATTACCACCAGCGACAGGAAAGAGATCCCCAACATCACCGTTCCGATCACCGTTGCCCCAGCATAGTCGTGTTGTTCCAGCCGCTGAATCACCAGCACCGCCGCAATCAAGTCCCGAAAGGGAATGCTGGAAGCGATGATCACCACAGAGCCGTATTCCCCCACGGCGCGGGAAAACCCTAGGGCTACCCCGGTGAGCACCGCCGGCAGGATCTGGGGCAGCACCACGCGCCGGAAGGTCTGAAAGCGGGAAGCCCCCAAACTCCAGGCTGCCTCTTCCACATCTTTCTCCAGCTCCTGCAACACCGGCTGCACCGTCCGCACCACAAAGGGAAAAGAAATAAACAGCATCGCCACCCCCACCCCCAAGCGGGTAAAGGAGATGCGGATCCCCAAGGGGGCCAAAAGGGATCCCACCCAGCCGTTGCTGCTGTAAACCGTTGCCAGGGTGAGGCCGGCCACGGCGGTGGGCAAAGCAAACGGCAGATCGATCAACCCCTCGAGAAGCTTTTTGCCGGGGAAGGCGTAGCGCACCAGCACCCAGGCAGTCAGGGTGCCCATCACGCCGTTGATCAGGGCCGCCAGCAACGCGGTTACAAAAGTAACTTCATAGGCGGAGAGGGCCACGGGATCCGTCGCGATCCGCCAAAACTCCGCCCAGCCCACGCTGCTGGACTTGGCAATCAAGGCAGCCAGCGGCAGAATCAACATCAAGAAGAGATAGCCCAGGGTCAGCCGCCACGGCCAAGACAGTTGAGACAAAGCTTGCAGCAACGTTTCTCAAGCTCCCACCGGCATTGCGGTCATTTCGGTTTTTTTGTCGTTTTTTTTGACGGGAAAGGCTTTCACCACCTTGGGGCGCACATAGACCTGCTGCCCCACCTGCAGGGGTTGGTTGGCATATTGCTCGCGGCTGAGATGGGCCCACAGGGATCCGCCATCGCTAAGAATCAGCTCCGCCTGAATCTCCCGACCCAGGTGGATGATCTCCTTAACGCGGGCAGAAACACCACTGCTGCCGGGGTTGACCTCAATCTGCACATCGTGGGGGCGCAAAAAAAGCTGATGCGGGCCGGCCTGCACCTCGGGAAGCTGGCAAAAGAGTTGGGAGCGGGGAGAAAGCTCGTTGACCGGGCCGACAAAGCTCATCACAAAGGGTGTAGCTGGATGGTCATAGATTTCTGCCGGGGATCCCACCTGTTCGATCCGCCCCTGGTTCATCACCACGATCTGATCCGCCACCTCCATGGCTTCCTCTTGATCATGGGTTACAAATACCGTTGTCACATGCACCTCATCGTGCAGGCGCCGCAACCACTTGCGCAGCTCTTTGCGGACTTTGGCATCCAGGGCCCCAAAGGGCTCATCCAACAGCAACACCTGCGGCTCCACCGCCAAAGCGCGGGCTAGGGCCACCCGCTGCCGCTGCCCCCCAGAGAGTTGAGAGGGGTAGCGATCCCCGAACCCCGATAGCTGCACCAGCTCCAGCAGCTCATCCACCCGTGCCCGAATCTCGGCCCGTGAAGCCTTGCGGATCTCCAAGCCAAAGGCGATGTTCTGCCGCACCGTCATGTGCTTGAACAGGGCGTAGTGCTGAAAGACAAAACCAATGTTGCGCTCTTGAACGCTGGCATGGGTAGCATCCCGCCCGGTGAGGAAAATCCGCCCCGTATCCGGCTTTTCTAGGCCGGCAATGAGACGCAGCAGGGTGGATTTGCCAGAACCCGATGGCCCCAAGAGGGCAACCAGGGATCCCGTAGGAATGGTGAGATCGGTGGGGTGAAGGGCCTGAAACTCGCCAAAACGCTTCGATACCCCTTCGATGGTGATACCCATAGGTTCTGCCTATCTAGTGGTTTGCCTGAGAAGTTGCTGGATCGGTTGCCGGCTGAGTCTTCTTGAGAGGGTGAGGGCAGTTAAACTCGCGGCTAATCTACGGTAAACCTGTCAACAAACCGTTGATACAGCTCCCAGGATAACTTGAACGGGGATCCAAAACAAGGGAGACTCCCTACCCAAATCCGTTGGAGTGCTTCGCGTGTAGCAGGGGTGGTGCGTCAATCGGCAGAGCCAGGGATCCCTGCCCATTCCGGCTGAACGGGCCGCTGCCAGCGTTCCCACCACGCCGAGGAAGATTCTGCCGGGCTGCTGTCATGGCTACTGTTGGCAGGGCTTTCTGGGGATAGGGGTTGGGCCTGCTGCGTTAGCCAACTGAGGGGGGCAGGGATCAGGCAACTGGGGTGGAGAGGGCGCAGATCGCGGTAGTGGCTGCTGCGAATGGCCAGGATCTCCTGCTGAATGATGTCTGGGGGTTCTCCCAATTCCAGCAACACATGGCTGCACAGACCCAAGCTGGCCTCGAATTCGGGATGGACAACTTCTCTGGCCCCCAACTGATAGAGCTGTTCGATGTCTTCCTTGTCGGTAGCTCGCACCACCACATCCAATCGCGGCGCCAACTCCAGAGCTCGTTTTAGGCAGAGGCGGATGCTCATGCGATCCGGCAGGGCAATGACCAGAGCGCGGGCCTGGGGCAGGCAAGCTTTCTCCAGCACCAAGGCGCTGGCGGCATTCCCATACAAGTAAGGGATCCCACGGGAACGCAGGTGTTGGATCACCCGTTCTGACTGATCGATAACCAAGAGGGGGTGACGACGGGCTTCCAGAATGCGCACAATATCTTGCCCCACCTGCCCATAGCCGCACACCACCACATGCCCCTGTTGAGGAGCCTCAGGGGCCAGAGCACGAGGCCGCTCGCCCAATTCCAACCAACGGGCCAAGAAGGGGATCCCGTGTAGCCCGGAAAACAGTCGAGGAGCGCCCCTCAGCAGAAAGGGGGTGAGCAGAAGGGTAACGGCTGTGGTGCTGACAATCAACAAATAGATCTGCCGCGACACCAATCCCAAAGCCTGCCCCTCGCTGGCCAGCACAAAGGAGAATTCGCCGATTTGCGATAGGCCCAGCCCCACCACCACCGCTGCCGGCAGAGCGTAGCCAAACAGCCGCGCCAAGGGAGCCACGATGCAAAACTTGCCCACCATCACCAGCCCCACCAGCCCCAGGATCAGCAACAGATGGCCGAGGATAAAGCTGGGATCGATGAGCATGCCGATGGCCGCAAAAAAGAGAGCGGCAAACACATCCCGCAAAGGCTCCACATAGTCCAGGGTTTGGTCGGCGTATTCCACCTCCGAGATCATCAGCCCGGCAATGAAGGCCCCAATCTCGCTGGAAATGCCCAGCCGCTCCGTCAACAGGGCAATCCCCACGCAGAGGCTGATCACCCCCAGCAGAAACACCTCTTTGCTCTCCTGCTGAGCCAGCAGACGCAGGAAACCGGGAACCAGCCAAATCCCGCCTACCACCGCCCCCAGCCCCACCAAGCCGATTTCTGCCAAGGCCCTGGCCAGGGATCCCGCCAGCTCCGGCAAGGGACAATCCAAAGCCGGCAACACCGCCAGCATCAGCCCCACCGCCAAGTCCTGCACAATCAGGATCCCCAACATGGCTTGGGCTTGGGGAGTGTCCATCTGGTTGGTCTCGGTGAGGCTTTTGAGCACCACCGCCGTGGAAGACAAGGAGAGTACGGCCCCTAAAAAGATCCCTTGCACCGGCGTCAACCAGCCGCTGACCACTGCCAGCACCGCCGTGATCAAAATCGTCAGGCTGATTTGCAAAATGCCGCCGCCAATGGCGATCCCCCGCACTTTGCGCAATTCTTTCAGGGAAAACTCCACCCCCAAGGTGAACAGCAAAAAGGTCACCCCAAATTGAGCCAGGGTTTCCACCTGAACCAACTCTTTGATCCACCCCAGCCCGGTGGGCCCCACTAAGATCCCGGCTAATAAGTAGCCCAGCAACACCGGCTGCCTCAGCAGTGAGGCCAAAAATCCACCCGCTGCCGCTGCCGCCAATACCGTCACAATGTCCAAAATCAGACGAAAGTCTTCCTGCACAGGGCACTCACCGAGGAATGTGAACTTTTGTAGCCAATCCTGAGGATTCTTCCACGATAATGCTTCCTCTGGCATCTCGGACAGAGCGAAGAACTCGGCTTCAAGCTCTGCACCCTGCTGCCCCCGAGGATCCCGGCTGGCCCAGCCCGGATTCAGATCCAGCCTGGATTCAGAGGAAGCTGGACGGAAACTCAGTGGAAATTTTTGTTAAAAGTTGCTGACAACACCCCAAAACCGTAGCTTATAATACAGAATGTAGATAGAAATCGTTCATCCTCTCGCGTGCTGGGCGGCTCATCATGGGTAGAGCGACATCGCAGCCAGAGGACGGAAGTAGGGAGAGATCCCGAAGGAACGCGCCTCAACTCTTCTGGTAACCGTGGGGCTTCTCTTGGGAGAAGGCGAACGGATGAAAACTCAACTCATTGGAGGCGAAGATCATGGCACTCTTTTACCGTGGCGTCGATTACACCCCCTCTTCTGCAACTGCAGCGGTTTCTCCCGGCAAAGTGGGGGGTCGTTACCGGGGGCTGGACTGGCGGTTCCGCCACCTGAGCAAGCCGGTGGTTTTGCCCACCAACCTTGACCTGCTCTATCGGGGTGTTGCTCATCATCTCAAGGCGGCCGAAGGGCCGGCTCAACCCGTTCAGACGGCAGAGGCATCTGCCCCGGTGGCTGCCAATGGCCGTTCTCATGTCTTGGATGAGCTGTCTCGCCGCTTGATGATGAGCCATCAACGCTTGATTCGGATTCGCCAGCAATCCATGCTGCTCCGCGGTACAGAGCAGATTGGCCTGCATGTCAACGTGCGCAACTTCTGGAACCGCATCCAAGGAAAAGTGCATCCCACCTTTCGGCTCAACTACGACCGTAGCCGTGTCAGCATGAGCTGATCTGCCCGTAACTGTTGATGCTCTGGCATGAGCTCAGCGAGAAGGGATCCCGGCTGGGGATCCCCTTTTGGTTTCTGGGTTGAGCTTCCTCAGGTCGATGGACGGCACAGGACGCTTCAACGCTGGCACGAGGTGCTGTTGACCAAAAGTAGCTAAGTTGCCCAAGGGATCCACAATTGAGGGGTGCTATTTCCTCGGAAAAAAACGGGATCCCATCAGGGATCCCGCTGCAGAATCGGCCACACCGCTTAGGCGTCGAAGTAAAGGGCGAACTCGTAGGGGTGAGGCCGCAGATTCATGGGGTTGATCTCGTTGTCGATCTTGTACTCGATGTAGGTCTGGATCAGATCTTCGGTGAAGACGCCTCCCTCCAGCAAGAAGGCATGATCCTTCTGCAGGTTTTCCAGGGCATCCAGCAGGGATCCAGGCGTGGAAGGGATCTTGGCCAGCTCTTCCGGCTCCAGATCGTAGATATCTTTGTCCAAGGGCTCGCCGGGATGGATCTTATTCTTGATCCCGTCCAGGCCAGCCATCAGCATGGCCGAAAAGGCGATGTAGGGGTTGCAGGTGGCATCCGGGCAGCGGAACTCCAGACGCTTGGCCTTGGGATTGTTGCCGGTCACCGGAATGCGAATGGCGGCGGAACGGTTGCCCTGGGAGTAAGCCAGGTTCACCGGCGCCTCAAAACCGGGCACCAAGCGCTTGTAGGAGTTGGTGGTGGGGTTGGTGAAGGCCAGGATCGCCGGGGCATGCTTGAGCAGGCCACCGATGTAGTAGAGAGCCGTCTCGCTCAGGTTGGCATAGGTGCCTTCGCTATAGAACAAAGGCTGACCATCCTTCCAGAGGGACTGGTGGGTGTGCATGCCAGTGCCGTTGTCGTTAAATAGGGGCTTGGGCATGAAGGTGACGGTTTTGCCGTGCTTGCGGGCCACGTTCCGGAGCACGTATTTGTAAACCATCATGTAGTCGGCAGCCGTGATCAGATCGGCAAAGCGATAGCCCAACTCCCCTTGCCCGCCGGTAGCCACCTCGTGGTGATGCTTCTCAATGGGCACCCCCAACTTGCCCATGGTCAGCAGCATCTCGGTGCGGATGTTTTGATGGGCATCGGTGGGCGGGGCCGGGAAATAGCCCTCTTTGTAGCGAGGCTTGTAGCCCAGGTTGCCACCTTTCTCCTCGCGGCCCGAGTTCCAGCGACCTTCGATGGAATCCACGAAGTAGTAGGCCGAGTTTTGGGTTTGGTCGAAACGAACATCCTCAAAGATGAAAAACTCTGCCTCCGGCCCGAAGTAGGCAGTATCGGCAATGCCCGTCGATTGCAGATAGGCAACGGCACGGGCGGCAAGGCTGCGGGGACAACGGCTATAAGGCTGGCCGGTGCGCGGCTCAACAATGCTGCAAGTTATGCTGAGGGTGGGCACCTCCAGAAAGGGATCGATCCAAGCCGTCTTGGGATCCGGCACCATGTACATGTCCGACTCGTTGATCGCTTTCCAGCCCCGGATACTGGATCCGTCAAAGGGAAGCCCCTCGGTGAAGGTTTCTTCCTTGATCATCGAGGTGTGGAAGGAAACATGCTGCCAGGTGCCAAAGATATCCACAAACTTGAGATCCACTATCTGGACGTTGTTGTCCTGGATCATCTGAAGCACTTCTTGGGGCGTGGATGCCATTACTCTCTCCTGATTGGGTTGCGGTTAGGACTGGGGGAACTGTGGCTGAAACAAATGGGATCCCAGCAGGTGATCCCCACGCTTCGACCCAGACAGGCCAAAAACGCTCACTCATCCTAGAAAGGCCAACACGGGTATTTTGTAGTTTCTGATACAAAATTCATTTGAGCTCCGCTTTCTGACCAAGACCAAATTGCTGGCCATCTCAGACACCTCTTTTCCTTCTGGCTTGGGTCAACCGGGATTGGGTGTTGGGGATCCAAAACTTGGGCAATGGCCGCCACTTGGCCAACCTCTGGGCAGAGATAACCCTATGGGATGGGCAAAAAAGGCCCCAATGGCCTGAGGCGAGCGAAAATGAGGCTAATAGGCCTCGGCCTCGACCGGTTCGCCAATTGGTGTTAAGCTAAAGCGTAGTCGTTATGAGTTTGGCTTTTATTCCCATTGCAGAAGGAGAGACATCGGATGACAGAGCAAAGTCGGGTTGAGAATGTGGTGATCATCGGCTCCGGCCCTGCTGGGTTTACAGCAGCCATTTACGCTGGGCGTGCCAACCTGAAGCCGGTTGTGTTTGAGGGGTTCCAGGCGGGCGGGATCCCTGGCGGGCAACTGATGACCACCACCGAGGTGGAAAACTTTCCGGGCTTTCCCGAAGGCATCACCGGCCCCCAACTGATGAAGAACATGCGAGCCCAAGCGCAGCGGTGGGGGGCGGAACTCTACACTGAAGATGTCACCTTCGTCGATTTAAGCCAGCGGCCCTTTGTCGTCCGTTCTGACGAGCGGGAATTGCGCACCCACAGCCTGATCATCGCCACCGGGGCCACAGCCAAGCGCCTACACCTGCCCGGAGAGGAGACCTATTGGAACCGGGGCATGTCGGCCTGTGCGATCTGCGATGGGGCTATGCCTATGTTCAGAGGGGTGGAACTGGTGGTCATTGGCGGCGGCGATACTGCTTGTGAGGAAGCCACCTACCTGACCAAGTTTGGATCCCATGTGCATATGCTGGTGCGGAGTGACAAAATGCGGGCCAGCAAAGCCATGCAAGATCGTGTCCTCAACAATCCCAAGATTACCGTGCACTGGCACAGCGAAGCGGTGGAAGTGGTGGGGGATGGTCTGCGTCTGACCGGGGTGAAAGTGCGCCACAACCAAACCGGCGAAATCCGCGAGATGCCGGTAGGTGGCCTATTTTATGCCATTGGCCATAAGCCCAACACAGACCTATTTAAAGGGCAACTGGAACTGGATGAAATCGGCTACATCGTCACCCGACCGGGCTCCGTGGCCACTAGTGTGGAAGGGGTCTTTGCCGCTGGAGATGTGCAGGATCACGAGTTTCGTCAGGCCATCACCGCCGCCGGTACCGGCTGTATGGCAGCGATGTTGGCGGAGCGTTGGCTCTCCGAACACGGCTTGGCCCAAGAGTACCATGTCCTTGCCCAGAGTCCTCCTGAACCCAGCCCTGCCGCTGCTTCTGAGGCAGAGTCTGCTGGGGATCCTGCTGTTGAGGAGGCCAGCTTTGAGGAGAATGGACAGGATGACTTAGACTTCAGCAAAACTTGCCATGAAGGGAGCTATGCTCTGCGGCGGCTTTATCACGAAAGCGACCGCCTGCTCATGGTCAAGTACACTGCCCCCACCTGTGGCCCCTGTCATGCCCTCAAGCCGATCTTGAACAAAATCATCGACGAGTTCTCCGACAAGCTGCACGTGGTGGAGATCGACATCGAGAAAGATCCGGAGATTGCAGAGGCAGGGGGGGTGACGGGCACCCCAACGGTGCAGTTTTTCAAAGACAAGGCCCTGGTGGCCCAGTTGGTCGGCGTTAAGCCCAAATCCCAATATCGAGAGGTGATCCAGGCAAATTTGTGTTAGGACATTTTCCCCGTCCTCTTCAACCCCTGGCTTTAAGGGGTGGTCGTGGGTTATGCCTTGGTTTGAGCTATTCCCTCGCCGCCGATCCCTTTCCCAGAACGAGAGGAGGGCTAGGGATAATCCAACGAAGCAGTTTCATTTGGATTGGAAATAACTGGGGTCTGGATGGTCTGCAAAGGCGCCGTGATAGGCGGCCTGCATTGCCGCCAAAGACACCGACAACACGGGATCCCCTTCCGCAGTGGTCAACACCAAGGGATCCTCAGGGGATCCCACCTCTCCCAAAAGCTGCCACTGGCCGGCAAGCTGCGCTTCTAAGTAGGCTTCCCAAGCAGAGCGCTGGGCCGGATCCACAGAAACCAGGATGCGGCTGGATCCCTCGCCAAACAGGGCCTGATCCCAGCGCAAGGATCCAGGAGCCAGGGAGAGGGTTGCGCCGCGGCCTCCGCTCAAGCAGGCTTCTGCCAAAGCCACAGCCAATCCCCCCTCGCTGCAGTCGTGGGCAGAGCGCACCCAGCCCTGGCGGATTCCATGGCGACAGGCAGCTTGCACCCGCTTTTCCAATTCCAGATCCACTGGCGCGGGCCGGCCCGTAACTTGCTGGTGGATGACCGCCAAATACTCGCTGCCCCCCAAGCTGGTGAGGGCCTGGGATCCCAGGAGGTAAATGAGATCCCCTTCTTGCTGCCACCCCTGGCCACAGATGCATTTCAAGTCGGGAATAAGACCCACCATGCCAATGACAGGGGTAGGGTAGATAGCCTGCGATCCCTGGGGGGTGAGGGTCTCGTTGTAGAGAGAAACGTTTCCCCCCGTTACCGGCGTACCGAGGGCACGGCAGGCATCTCCAATCCCCCGACAGGCCAGGGCCAGCTGCCAGTACACCACCGGGTTTTCGGGATTGCCAAAGTTAAGGTTATCGGTAACAGCTAGGGGATCGGCCCCCACACAGGTGAGGTTGCGGGCAGCTTCCGCCACGGCTGCCTTGGCCCCCTCGTAGGGATCCAAATACACCCAGCGGCCATTGCCATCCAGGGTGGCAGCGATGGCCTTGCGGGAAGCTCGCAGGGGCGGCACCTCGCCCACGCCAAACTTTTGGGAACGGATGCGGATAACCGCCGCATCTCCCTGACCCGGCCAAAGGACGGTGTTGTTTTGCACCTGGTGGTCGTATTGGCGATAGATCCAAGCTTTGCTGGCCAGGGTGGGGCTGGCCAAAAGCTGCAGCAGCACCTCTTTCCATGCCAGCGTTGCCTGAGCGAGGTGGATCCCCTGGCAGTTACAGAGGGGCAGCGTGGCGGGATCCCATTGCCAAGCCTCTTGGACATAGGCGGGGGGCTCCTGCAAGATGGGGCGCACATACACAGGGGTATCTTCCGCCAAAGCCCGCGCCGGCACCTCCGCCACCCGGGATCCCTGGTGCCAAATTTCCACCACCGGATCTGCCAGCACTTCCCCAACCACACGGGCCTGAAGGCCCCAGCGCTGGAAGCTCTCAATTAACTCCGCCTCGCGGCCTTTTTGCACCACCAGCAGCATCCGCTCCTGGGATTCCGAGAGCAGGTATTCCCAGGCAGCCATGCCGCTTTCCCGCGCCGGCACTCGGTCGAGGTCAAAGCGGATCCCCACCCCTCCCTTGGCGGCCATCTCCGCGGTGGAGCAGGTGATCCCGGCTGCCCCCATATCCTGGGCAGCCACCACAGCTCCTGTGGCAAAGGCCTCCAGACAGGCCTCGATGAGACATTTGCCCAGGAAGGGATCCCCCACCTGCACCGCCGGCAGATCCCGTTGGGAGTGCTCCCCAAGTGAGGACTTCGTCCCGCTGACGCGAACGGCGCTGGCAAAGCTGGCCCCGCGGATGCCATCCCGCCCGGTGGTGGAGCCTACATACAAAACGGGATTTCCCACCCCTTGGGCTGCAGATTTGACAACCGTAGGGGTCTCCAGCAGCCCCAAGGCCATCACGTTCACCAGAGGATTGCCCGTGTAGCAGGGATCCACGGCCACCTCGCCGCCTACGGTGGGCACCCCAACACAGTTGCCGTAGTGGGCAATGCCCTCCACCACCCTGGCCATCAAGCGGCGGTTGCGGGGATCGGTCAGCGGCCCAAAGCGCAGCGAGTTGAGGAGGGCAATGGGACGGGCGCCCAGGGTAAAGATATCCCGCAGGATCCCTCCCACACCTGTGGCCGCCCCCTGAAAGGGCTCCACCGCTGAAGGATGGTTGTGGGACTCGATCTTAAAAGCCAGCCAATCCCCCTCCCCCAAATCCACTACGCCGGCATTTTCCCCCGGCCCCACCACTACCCGCTCGCCCGTGGTGGGAAAGTTTTTCAGCAGAGGGCGGGAGTTCTTGTAGCAGCAGTGCTCCGACCACATCACCCCAAACATGGCCAGCTCCGTGGGGTTAGGATCCCGTCCCAGCTGCTGCTGGATCTTCTGGTATTCGTCTGGGGAAAGGCCGTGGGCCTTTAAGTCTTCGAGGGTATACATCGCCTATAGCCATTAGGTCAGCAGCCCAGGGCCCAGGAGACGGGCCTGCCGCTCTTCCAGTATGCGGCTTAAGGGGGGCCACCGCTTCAAGTCGGGGTCAAGGGCCAGGAGCTGTTCTGCCGCTTGGCGGGCCAGGTGCAGCACCTCTTGATCGTCCATGAGGCTGGCCAGGGCAAAATCCGGCAGCCCCGACTGGCGGGTACCCATCACCTCCCCTGGGCCGCGGAAGCGCAGATCCATCTCGGCAATGAAAAACCCGTCGTGGGACTGCTCCAGCACCTTGAGCCGCCGCAGGGCCTCCTCGCTTTTGGATCCTGTCATCAGGATGCAGTAGGCCTGGTCAGATCCCCGCCCTACCCGCCCCCGCAGTTGGTGCAGTTGGGAGAGCCCAAAGCGCTCCGCATGCTCCACCAGCATCACCGAGGCATTGGGCACATCTACCCCCACCTCCACCACCGTGGTAGAGACCAGAATATCCAGCTCCCGCCGGCGAAAGGCCGCAATGACAGCTTCCTTCTCGCTACTGGTCAAGCGCCCGTGCAGCAGGCCCACCCGAAATTGGGGGAAGACTTTTTCCTGCAGACGCTGGTGTTCCTCAATGGCGGATTTCAGATCCAGCTTCTCCGACTCCTCAATGAGAGGCAGCACCACGTAAGCCTGCCGCCCTTGGGCAATTTCCCGCTCCATCAGCCGCACCACTTGTAGGCGATCTCCAGGTCGAGCCACCACCGTATGCACGGGCTTGCGCCCCGGGGGCAACTCGTCAATCTGGGTAACATCCAGATCCCCATGCAGGGCCAGGGTGAGGGTGCGGGGGATGGGGGTGGCGGTCATGGTGAGCACATCGGGGTGATCCCCTTTTTGTTGCAGGGCGGCCCGCTGCTCTACTCCAAAGCGGTGCTGCTCGTCGATGATGACCAGCCCCAGGTTGCGAAACTGTACCGCCGGCTGGATTAAAGCATGCGTGCCCACCACCAAGGGCAATTCCCCAGTCTGCAACTGCCGCAAGATCTCCCGGCGTTTGGCGGGAGGGGTGGAGCCGGTCAACAGTTCGACGGGCACCTGTAGCTGGCTTAGCCATTCCACCAACTTGCGGTAGTGTTGCTCGGCCAAGACCTCGGTGGGAGCCATCAGGGCCGTTTGCCAGCCGGATTGAATGGCTGCCAGCAAAGCCGCCACCGCCACCACGGTTTTGCCGGATCCCACATCCCCTTGGAGCAGGCGGTTCATGGGCAAGGGATCCCGCAAGTCCGCCAGGATCTCGTCAATGGCCCGCTGCTGGGCAGCCGTGAGCTGAAAGGGCAGGATTTGATAGAAGCGATCCAATAGCTCCCCTCGAGCCGGCTGGTAGCGGGGCACGGCCTGGGCTTGGGTGCGGTAGCGCTGCCGCCGCTGCAAGAGGCCCAATTGCAGGTAGAAGAACTCGTCAAACACCAACCTTCGCCGCGCTTGGGCCAGACATTCTGCCGTCTCGGGAAAATGAATCTGCTGCAGCGCCGTGGGCAGATCCAACAGGTGAAACTGCTGTTTTAAGTCGGGGGGCAAGGGATCCTCCACCAACGCCGCCGCCGGCAGGGCCAGTTGCACCGCCTTGCGCACCAGATCGGCGGGGATCCCTTCCGAGAGAGGGTAGACGGGCAGGATCTTGCCAACCCCAGAACTGTCCTGCAGGCTGCCCTCGCTGGCCAGTACTTCAATTTGGGGGTTGTCCAACGTCAGGCCCAGCCTACCCTTTTTCACCAAGCCACTGGCAGCCACCACCGCTCCCTTGGGGTATTGCCGCTCCAGAGAAGCTTGCCAACTGCGCTGGGCAAACTGCCGCCCGCTGTAGAAGCGGCTGAGGGTGAGGGTGCCGCTCTTGTCGGCGATTTTCAAGTTAAAGATGGTCAGGGTGGGGTTTTTGGGGCTGGTGAAGCAGGTGCAGCTTTTAACCGTCCCCACCAGAGTCACGGTTTCTCCCACCTTGGCCTGGCGGATGAGCACCTGCTGGGAGTAGTCCAGGTGATCCCGGGGAAAGTAGTACAGGGCATCCCGCACGGTGTGCAGGCCCAGTTGTGCCAGCTTTTCCGCCGACTTGGGGCCAATGCCTTTGAGAAATTGCAGCGGCTGCTCCAGGCTAAGGCTGGCGGGGAGAGGCGGGGAAATGGGGCTCTGGGAACCCCACCGCTGTTGCGACGAGGCCGCCAGCGGGCTAGGTGGGTGGGAACGAGGGCTCCGCCCCGTTGGTGCGAACGGTTGGGGCTGCTCTTGCTGACGTCGGACTCGCTCCAGCCAGCGGCGAGTTTCGGCCACCAGGTGCTGGCGTTCGGGCAGCTCCAGCTCCGGGTACAAGGTATAGCGGGATCCCAGTTCTCGCCACCGCCGCCGGTCATCTCCATCCAGCACCCAGTCGGAGGGGGGATCCTGTCCAAACACGCTCCCCACAAACTGAGAGAAGGTCTGCTCTCGCCCCTGGAGATTGGTAAACCCCAACTCTGCTTCCAGAGAAAGGGCGCGCTGGAGCCGCTGTAGATCCACCTGCGTCAAGTTGCTTGGCTGCCGGGAATACTCCTTATCAATTCAACTTTAGCCAACAACGGCAGTACAGCCGAACAAGCACAACAGCGCAAGCCACACTCTCCATGTCTTGATAGAGAAAAAAGCCTGCCTTGTTACTCCGCAACGCTGTCGCGACGGGGCAGGCCAAAGGGATCCCTGGGGATGAGGGGGCTTCAGCTACGGGCCAAGGCGGATCCCAAAAGCAGAGCCATCACTGCCGGAACCAAGGCAATCGCCAGGATGGTGAAAACTTGCGCGTCCGTCATAGCCAACTCCCTAACAGTGGAATTGCACAAAAGTCAGCCCCCTCACTCTACCGTAGCTTGAGGGGTAGCCCTGACATCGAGAAGAAAAGCTCAACATTCTTTACAAAGCAGCCCCTGTCCATCTCGGTTGACCCCAAGTATAAAAGCCGGGGCCTGCACTGCTGGTTTGCGGGTCATGCTACGATGTTGCTTCGCAACGCTGTTGCGACGGCGAAGCAGTTCTTGCCCATTCCTCCTGCGAAGTTCGGTCTTGGCGTCATCATGGTAGCTGCTCCACAAAGTCTGACCACCTCACGGGATAGCTTGGCCATCCTGGCGGAAACGGATCCCTTGGTTTACCGCCTGATCCAGCAAGAGCTCAACCGGCAGCGGGATCACCTGGAGATGATCGCCAGCGAGAACTTCACCTCTCCTGCCGTCTTGGCAGCCCAGGGCTCGGTGCTCACCAACAAGTATGCAGAAGGGCTGCCGGGCAAGCGCTACTACGGCGGCTGCGAGTTTATTGACGAGATTGAACAACTGGCCATTGACCGGGCTAAGCAATTGTTCGGGGCAGCCCACGCCAATGTGCAGCCCCACTCGGGGGCGCAGGCCAATTTCGCTGTTTTCCTGGCCCTGCTGCAGCCAGGAGACACAATTATGGGCATGGATCTGGCCCACGGCGGCCACCTTACCCACGGCTCCCCGGTAAACGTCTCCGGCAAGTGGTTCCGCGTGGTGCACTACGGGGTGCATCCGCAGACGGAGCGGATTGATTTTGACCAAGTGCGGGATCTGGCCCTGCAGCACCGGCCCAAGCTGATCATCTGCGGCTACTCTGCCTATCCGCGGACAATTGACTTTGCCGCTTTCCGCGCCATTGCCGACGAGGTGGGGGCCTATCTTCTGGCCGACATTGCCCACATTGCCGGCTTGGTGGCCACTGGACATCACCCCAACCCCGTGCCCCTCTGCGATGTGGTGACCACCACTACCCACAAGACGCTGCGAGGGCCGCGCGGGGGACTCATTCTCACCCGCGACCCAGAATTGGGCAAAAAGCTGGATAAGGCAGTGTTCCCCGGCAGCCAGGGGGGGCCGCTGGAGCATGTTATTGCTGGCAAGGCGGTGGCCTTTGGAGAAGCCCTGCAGCCCAGCTTTGCCCAGTACTCGGCCCAAGTTATCGCCAATGCCCAAGCCCTGGCGGGATCCCTGCAGCGGCGGGGCATCCGGCTAGTTTCGGGGGGCACCGACAATCACCTGATATTGCTGGATCTGCGCTCGGTTTCGGCGGTGCTGGAAAAGACTGGGGCGGCGGATCCGGTGATGACGGGCAAGCGGGCGGATCGGCTGATGGGGGAGATCCACATCACCGCCAATAAGAACACCATTCCCTTCGACCCACAGCCGCCCTTTGTAGCTAGCGGCCTGCGTCTGGGATCCCCAGCCTTGACCACCCGCGGCTTGGGGCCAGTAGAATTTGAAGAAATTGGGGAGATCATCGCCGATTGTCTGTTTCAGCCTGAGGAGCCTGCTGTGTTGGAAGAGTGTCGCCAGCGGGTAGCCCGGCTCTGTCGCCGTTTCCCCCTCTACCCCCATCTGGGCTAACCGTCTGCGTAGCGGGACAGAGTCCTCGATACATCTCTGCGGCTTGCCATGCCCTACTTGGTCGCGTTCCTTGCTGCTGCCTGTGTGGTTCTGTGGGCAACCCCAATGGTGAAGGCAGTCGGGATCCGCAGTGGCCAGTTGGATTTTCCCGATGAGCGCAAGATCCACCGGCAGCCGATGGTACGCCTGGGGGGGGTTTCCATCTTTTTTGGCAACTTGGTGGCCCTGCTGTTGCTCTGGGGAGCCGGAGCTTTTGGGGGCTTGCGCACCGAGCAGGAGTACGAGATTTGGGGGGTGACGATCGGTGGGGTTTTGTTTTTTTTGATTGGCCTGGCGGACGACCTGTTTCACCTGTCGCCTTTTTCCCGCTTGTTGATGCAATTCGGCGTGGCTGCTGCCGCTTGGGGAGTAGGGGTGCGCATTGAGTTCATCAGTCTGCCCGGGAGAGGGATCTGGCCCTTTCCGGTGTGGTTGAGCCTGCTGATTACCCTGTTCTGGCTGGTGGGGATGGCCAACGCCATCAACTTCATGGACGGGCTGGATGGGCTGGCGGCAGGGGTGTCGGGAATTGCGGCAGTGGTGATGCTGATCGTAACCCTGCTGCTGGATCGACCGGCGGCGGCCATGCTGGCGGCGGCTTTGGCGGGAGCTTGCCTAGGCTTTTTGCGCTACAACTTCAACCCGGCGCAGATCTTCATGGGGGATGGGGGGGCCTATTTTTTGGGCTTTACCCTGGCTGGGATCGGGGTGATCGGGGTGGCCAAGGGGGTGACCACGCTGGCAGTGGCTCTGCCTTTCTTTATCTTGGCGGTGCCGATCCTGGATATGTCCACCGTAATCCTCAAGCGGCTGGCCAGGGGGAAGTCGCCTTTCCATCCCGACAAAGGCCACTTGCACCACCGCTTGCTCAAAGCCGGCCTATCCCATCGGCATTCAGTGCTGCTCATCTACGCCATGACCCTCTGGGGGGGATCCCTGGCCTTGGCCTTGGCGGGCTTGCCGGCAGGAGGCACCTACCTGGGGGGAGCCTCGCTGGTGCTGGGGGGGGTGGCCTGGGGGGCTTGGCAACGGCATCGCCAACGGCGACGAGCTTTGCCCTCGGAGGACAGGCCCGAACAGGGATATGTTGCTTCGCGCCATCACGACCAGGAATGTCAAGAAGATTGAGCCGGGCTTGTTCTCCATCGCTCGCCTGCCTAGACTGGAGCTGTTTTAGCGTTTTAGCTCTGTGTTGCCCCATGCGCCCCACACCTGAGTTGGCAGCTCTCCTGCGCCGCACCGCGGATCGTATCCAATCTCAACACTGGGGCTTCTGGGACTGGGAGTACTGCTGGCGGGACAGCACCCGCTGCAATTGCGGCCTGTTGGTGCGAGAAGCCCTGGGCTGGGATCGGCAGCAACTCAGCCTGCGCATCCACCGCGGCACCTGGCGCTCCATCGCCCAAACCGCCTACCGAACTGTTGCCCTGGCCTTGAGGGATCCCTGGCAACTGGAGGGGCAGTGCGAGGCCACCGGCCTGCGGCTGGGGTATGTGTTCGAGAAAATGGCAGAGCTGGGGTTCGACCAACCGGAAGACTTTGCCGCCCTGGAGGAGCTGAGCGATCCCGTAATTCTGGCCCGCCTGGCGGAAAAAGGTGTGGAGCCAGCACAGCGCGACCAGGCGATCCATGTGGCGCTTTACATGCGGGAACTGGCGGACTGGATTGACGAACAACTGCAGGCGCAGGCTCAGATCAGCCGCTTGAGCCAACCTTTGCCCAAAACACCAGGGATCCTCGTCCAACAGTCGGTGCACCTTACTTGAGGAACTCAGTTGCCTTCCTCTACCATCACCACATGGGCAGGGATCCCAGGGGGAAGAGCCTTGCAGCCGGACAAAAAGGCCAGCTCGATTAAGAAGGCAAATCCCCCCACCTCAGCGCCGCTCTGGGCCACCAATTGGGCGGTGGCAGCGGCTGTACCCCCGGTGGCAATGACATCATCCACGATCAACACCCGCTCTCCAGGCCGCAGGGCGTGGGCGTGCAGTTGGAGCTGGTCTTGGCCGTATTCCAGGCTGTAAGTCTGGCTGAGCACCGGCGGCGGCAGTTTGCCTGGCTTGCGAACCGGGACAAAGCCCAAGCCCAGGTGTTGTGCCAAAGCAGCCCCTAAAATGAACCCCCGCGACTCGATGCCGACCACATAATCTAGGGATCCCATGCCGGTGGTGCCGGCGGCCAACTGTTCAATAGCCGCCCGGAAGCCTGCCGGATCCTGCAGCAGGGGGGTCATATCCCGAAAGAGGATGCCGGGTCTGGGAAAATCGGGCACCAAGCGAATGAGGGCTCGCAGATCCATCCTGTTTTCCTCGCTGGCCAGTGGCTTGCTGTTCGCGTTAGCGGGACGGAGTCCTCAAAGGACGCTCCAAGCAACCCATCATACTCGGTTAGCTAATGGGCAGATGGGATCCCTTTTGGTCAGTCGAGCAACGGGGAAGATTTTTTATAATTGGCAAGGCTAGGGGCCGCGGCTCACCTGGTCACCCATCTGTGAACTCGGAGACTTCTCATGCGTTATTACATGGCCATCGACTCCAATCCCCTAGCCAGTTTGCCGCTGGCTCTGTTTGGGGTGAGTAGCGAGTCGGCCTATGTCGATCTGCTGCAAGACAAGCTCATTGTGCGGGCGGGCAGCCTGTTCAACGAGACGTTCTCCCTGAGCGAGTTGGGACAAGGGGAGCGCTTCCCCTGGCCTTGGTACTACGGACTGGGCGTGCGCACCGATTTTCAGGGGATCGTTGGCCCGGTAACCAGTGCCCAAGGGGTGATCGCCATTCCACTGGTGCAGGAGAAGCCTCTTTTTATTCCGTTGCTGGGGCCGGTAGGGCTGCAAGTGCCCTGCAAAAAGCTGGTCTTCAGCCTCAAAGATCCAGACACCTTCCTGGCCAACTTCAACCAGGGTCGCCCAGAGGTCAACGCCGGCCCGAAGAATGTGGTGATTGATTGACGCTCCTCCCGCTAACGTAAGGCAAGTAGCAGGAGATTCCCCCTTCACCGAGTCTTGACCCGATGCCGTGAAGACATCACGCGAAGCACTGCGACGGATCTGGGTAGAACCGCAGGGATCCCTACAGGTTGCCAACGCAGCTCAGGGTGTGGAGAAGACCCAGGGTACCAGCTCCCACCGTCGTCGATGGACAGGATCCCCAAAATGCGCGACGGTGAGTTTATTCTGGTCGTTACGCTGGACGCCAAAGGGATCCCTGATGAGTTCAACCCCGCTGCAGCGCACCCCCTTGTTCCCCCTTCATCAAGCTTTGGGGGCGCGATTTGTCCCTTTTGCCGGCTGGGAAATGCCGGTGCAGTATCGGGGAGTGATAGCAGAACATCGATCAGTACGGGAGAGGGTGGGGACATTCGACATTTCCCACATGGGCAAGTTCACCCTCTGGGGGACGGATCTGGGATCCCACCTCAGCCGTCTGGTTCCCAGCGATCTGAGCGCTGTTCCTGTGGGATCCGGTCGGTACACCGTCCTGCTCAATCCACTGGGGGGCATTTTGGATGATGTCATCTTCTACCGGCATCCACCGGAGGGTGAGCTGGAGCACTGGAGCGTGATCGTCAATGCAGCCACCCGGCAGAAAGATTGGGATTGGCTCAACCACCACTTCCAAGGGATCCCCGGAGTTAACCTGCAGGATCACTCCGATGCTCAGGTTCTGTTGGCGGTGCAGGGGCCGGCAGCCGAGGAGGTTCTCCAGCCCTTTTTAGAGGGATCCCTGAAGGCTTTGCGCCAGTTTCAGCACGGTCGGTTTGCCACAGCAGCGGGAACCTCGGGAGAGACTATCTTTGTGGCCCGCACCGGCTACACCGGAGAAGATGGCTTTGAAGTTATGCTCAGCCCCGAAGATGGCATCCGCCTTTGGGAGCAACTGATTCAGGCCGGCGTGCAACCCTGTGGGCTGGGCTGCCGCGATACCCTACGTCTGGAGGCCGCGCTCCATCTCTACGGGCAGGACATGGACGAGAGCACCACTCCCTTGGAAGCCGGCTTGGGCTGGTTGGTGAACAACCCAGAAGACTATATCGGCAAGCCCGCCATCGAAAGCCAACGGGAGCAAGGGATCCCTCGCCAACTGGTGGGGTTTCGCATGTTGGAAAGTGTTCCGCACCCCTATCGCGGACGGGCCATTCCCCGCAGCGGCTATGCCATCTACGCTCCCAACTCCCCTGAGCCGATCGGACGGGTAACCAGCGGCACCCATTCTCCCAGTTTGGGCTACGGCATCGGCTTGGGCTATGTCGCTCCGGCTTGGGCCAAGGTGGGATCCCGGCTGGAAATTGAGATTCGGGGGCAACGCCGGCCTGCGGAAGTAGTGAAAAAACCTTTCTATCGTGCTCCGCACCGCTGACGGGAACAGGCGCAGGCTCCGGTTAACCCAGGGGGTTGAGCCGTTTGCCGGTCTTGGGAGTGGAGTATTCCTGCTGCAGCCGCCGCAACTTCCGCAAGGCCCGCCGTTCAATCTGTCGTACTCGCTCCCGCGAAAGACCGATGTGCTCCCCAATTTCCCGCAGCGTTAGACCTCTGGATCCATCCAGCCCATAGCGAGCCACAATGACCTGTCGCTCTCGTTCGCTCAGTTGGCCCACCAGAGCGCGGACTTCCTCTCGATGGGCAACCTGGGTTAGGTGTTCGACAGGGTCGTTGTCTTCATCTGGGATAAAGTGCTGCAGTTCGGTGCCATCTTCATCCCCTACCCCCACATTCAAAGACCGCATCTCTGCCATGTGGCGGGTGATCAGCTCACGGTAGTTATCGCCGATATCCAGAGAATCAAAAACTTCTTCTGCCTGGGGGCGGGATCCCCTTTCGGCAGATAACTCGCGGTAGCGCCGCTTCACCTGGGAGACTTTTTCGTACATGTGGGCCGGCAGACGGATCATCCGCCCCTTGTTCTGGATGCCCCGGTTCACACTTTGCCGGATCCACCAAGTGGCATAGGTGGAGAACTTGTAACCACGGGTGGGATCGAACTTTTCCACGGCGCGGGTGAGGCCGATCGTGCCTTCCTGAATCAAATCCAGAAACGGCAAGCCGCGATTGCGATAGCGCTTAGCAATCGACACCACCAAGCGAAGGTTACACTCCACCATTCGTTTCTTGGCTGCTTCCCCCTGCCGCAGGATCTGCTGCAGCTCTGCCAAGGGGATCCCCAACCGCCGGCTCCAATCTTCCACCGACTCGTGGGGCTGCCGCTGTTCTAGGAGCGCCACCATCCGCTGCACCTGGTGAGCCAAACGGAGTTCTTCTTCAGCGGTGAGCAACGAGTAGCGCCCAATCGTCTTCAAGAAACGCCCCACCGCATCTTGCAAGTCAAGACTTTCCGACATATCAAACCCCACACCATAAATTCATGTCCTGTCAGAATCGCCACTTCTCCTGTTGTTGCATCAAGCCGTCTTCCTGTGTGTGAAGCTGACCTTTCTGCAAACAGCACCTTATTCATACCAGCACAAAAGCCCTTTCGTAAAGGCTTTAACTCTAAAAACTTGAGCCAGAATCGAGTGCTTGACTCACTAAATTTATTGAGTCTGGCTCACTAGACTCTATTAGGAGCGTCTAGCTGCCCATTTTGTTGATTAAAAACTCTACTAAAAGGGTAGCCGAGAAATTAACCATTTCATAAGCCTGGATTTGAGGCTTAGGAAAGTTACGAAAGATTGTTCTAAACAATCAACAAGTTTTTGATGCTAAATCAGATTGCTCATAAGCTAAGAAAGCAAATTTTTTCACTCATTTTGTTAGAACTAGAAATGGATATTTCTGTTTGCAGAACTATCGGAAGGGCTTGCTCGGCAGGGAATAGAAAGGTTCATCAGCAGGTTTTTGGAATGCCTTGAGGTGAATTTGGCACGTCATCGCCGACAACCTCAGCCGGAAACAGATGAGGACGGATCCCTGTGGGACGGGTTTTTGCTTCTGCCTCTAAACCTAGTGGAAGTTATCGCCAATACTCGACTTTGGACACTAGATGCAGATCTAAGATTTCTGTATCACCGAACACGCTAGGCGCGGATCCCCGGCATCGGTGCTCTGCACCGCCATCGCCAACGCCGCAGCGCGCACCCACATAACAAGGCAGGTCAGGTCAACCCTGCTCTGAGCAGTCCAGCCGCCATCCAGGCCCAGGTGTGCTGCACTCTTAAGGGAAAAAATTGGGAACTCCGTTCCGCTCGCGCGACCCGCTGCGGGATGGTTGACCAAAAAACTGGGTTTAAAGCCCCGCCCTAAGGCCTACGGCCCGCTGACGCGACTAGGGCGGCTTTGTGCTACGCTGCCTGCGACAGCAGGGTAGTCAGCCGCTTTAAAAGCCCAACAGTCTCACGACCGGATACAGCCTCGATAGGTTTTGTGGTTGTTGTTTGCAACGGTGCCTAGGGGCATAAGGACTCTGTCCCGCTGGCGCGAGAGGGAACCGCCCCGCATTCGCATCAGCGGCGCGGAGCGCTTGGGGGAACGCCTGGGGAGAAAGGCCTACGGCCCGCTGCCGCGATGAGCACCGCTGCTTTGGAGGGGCAACCCAAGGCGGTAAGTGCTGCCGCAGAACCAGGAACCAGAATCTCCCGCCTTTAGGCAGGGGGTTATGTCAAATTTCTTCCATAACTGCAAGGGGGCTTTATAGTGAGGATCCCAATCTCCATCCGTCAAAGGATTGGATCTGCCATGTCTCACTTCACCACCCTGCAAGTGCAAATCAAAGACGCCGATCTCCTGGAAGAGACTCTGAAGGAATTGGGCTACGCTGTGCAGCGGAATGCCAGCCTGCGGGGCTATCTCTGGAACCGCACCCGCGCCGATCTGGTGATCCGGCAAAAGAATGGCTTCGACATCGGGTTTCGTCGCAACGGGGATCACTACGAGCTGGTGGCCGATCTGTGGGGGGCGGGCATCGATCCCAAGACCTTTCTGGAGCCGATCTTGCAGCGCTATGCCCACAAAAGTTTGCTGCGCTCAGCCCGTGAGCAGGGCTATACCATCGAGGCCGAAGAAGTGCTGGAGGATGGCACCATCCGCGTGGTGGTGGGGCGTTGGGTATAGCTAGGCCCATCGGCATCCGCCCATGGTAGGTAAGCCTCAGCCGGCTGTCAGGACTGACCAGGGATCCCGGCCCCAACCTTGGGATCTGGTGTTGGGGGGGCAAATGGCAACCGGGAGCGCCCCTGCCCACGCCTTGGTGTTGGGAGGTATCGAGGGGGCGCGGAGACGACTCACCCACAGCGATGAAGCCGTGCGCTTGGCCACCCTGCCCCAGTTGCTGCAGTACGGGTCGGCGGGCCTGGCCGAACTCATTGAAGCCCTCGCCGGCAATAGCTCTTGGGCAGTCCGCTTGGCAGCTTGGCGGCTGTTGTCTCAGCTTGGCCAGCCGGAGGCAGAACGGGCCTGTCGCACCTACAGCCCTTTTCGCCCGGTGGGGGGAGCGCAAGGGGTGATCGTGGCCTATCGGCGGGGGGAGCGGGATTTTGCCTATGCAGACCTGGAGGGAGCCGACCTTCAAGAAGCACGGCTGGGGGGGATCAACCTGTGGGAGGCCAACCTGAGGCGGGCCAACTTGCGCTTTTGCAACTTCAACGGCGCCCACCTGCGCCGGGCGGATCTGCGCCAAGCGGATTTGCAAGGGGCCAAGCTGAGCGGAGCCGACTTACAGGGAGCCGACCTGCGGGGATCCGACCTGAGGGGGGTAAAAGTTAGCGGCACCAGCCTGCGGGGATCCCGGCTTTCGGAAGAGACCCACCTAGAAGAACGGGTGCGCCACATCTGGCAGTTGCAGAACTGGGGGGGACAGGGACAGGATTTCTCCGGCCAAGACCTGAGCAAAGCCGATCTGCGGGAACTGGTGCTCTGTCAGATCCGGCTGAGGGGAGCGGATCTGAACCGGGCGGATCTGCGCGGATCCAACCTAGAGGGAGCAGATTTGGGGGGAGCCAACCTACAGCGGGCGGACTTGCGGGGGGCCAACTTGCAAAATGCCGACCTGGAAGGGGCCAATCTCAGCGGCGCCGAGCTGCGTCAGGCCCAGTTTCAGGGGGCTAACCTGCGGCGGGCCGATGTCAGCGGGGCCAACCTAACCCAAGCCAACCTGGAAGGAGCTCAGATCGAAGGGTTAAAGCACAGCGGATCCCGGATTGCCGGCCTGATCTTTCCCGACGGCACCCCGATCAAGCCCTGGTGGTGGTAACAGGTGCCTACCGCTCACCCAATGAGCCAAATCCAAAGGAATCCCAAGATCCCCCGGCAATTGGGCAAACCCGGATCACCATAGGAGTAGAGATACCTATGGGGTACAGCTATGGTTCTGGCAGAACAGCTCTCGACAAAACCGCTCACCGCCGACGAGCTTCGCAAAATGGATGCCTACTGGCGGGCCGCCAACTATCTGTCGGTCGGGCAAATCTATTTGATGGACAACCCGCTGCTGCGAGAACCCCTAAAACTGGAACATGTGAAGCCACGCCTGCTGGGGCACTGGGGCACCACACCCGGGTTGAACTTCATCTACGTGCATCTCAACCGCATCATCAAACGGGAAAACCTCAACATCCTCTACATCACCGGCCCCGGCCACGGTGGCCCTGCTCTGGTGGCCAACACCTACTTGGAAGGCACCTACAGCGAGGTGTATCCCAACATCGGCCAAGACGCCGAAGGCATGCGCAAGCTCTTCAAGCAATTCTCCTTCCCCGGCGGCGTGCCCAGCCACGTGGCTCCGGAAACCCCTGGCTCCATCCACGAGGGGGGAGAACTGGGCTATGCCCTGGCCCACGCCTTTGGGGCTGCCTTTGATAACCCCGATCTGCTGGTGGCCTGTGTGGTGGGGGATGGAGAAGCGGAAACCGGCCCCTTGGCCGCTTCCTGGCATTCCAACAAGTTCCTCAACCCCATCCACGACGGAGCAGTGCTGCCGATTCTGCACCTGAACGGCTACAAGATCGCCAATCCCACCGTTTTGGCCCGCCTCAGCCGTGACGAGCTGCAAAATCTGTTTGTGGGCTACGGCTACAAACCCTACTTCGTAGAAGGCTGCGAGCCGGCAGAGATGCACCAGTTGATGGCCGCCACTTTGGACACGGTGATCCACGAGATCCAAGAAATCCAGCAGCATGCCCGCAGCAAAGGGGATCCCACTCGTCCCCAATGGCCGATGATCATCCTGCGCACCCCCAAAGGCTGGACCGGCCCCAAAGAGGTGGACGGCAAAAAGGTGGAAGATTTCTGGCGCTCCCACCAAGTGCCCCTGGCGGATCTGGCCAAAAAACCCGATCACCTCAAAGCTCTGGAAGACTGGATGCGCAGCTACAAGCCGGAAGAACTCTTCGATGAAAATGGCCGTCTGCTGCCGGAGCTGCAAGAGCTGGCTCCCAAAGGGGAAAAACGCATGGGCGCTTTGCCCCACGCCAACGGCGGCCTGCTGACGCGGGAGCTGAAAATGCCGGATTTCCGTCGCTACGCCGTGCCTGTCCCCCGCCCCGGCACCACCGAAGCCGAAGCCACCCGAGTTCTGGGGCAATTTCTGCGGGATGTGATGAAGCTCAACCCCCACAACTTCCGCCTCTTTGGCCCCGATGAAACCGCTTCCAACCGCTTGGATGCTGTGTTTGAGGCCAGCGACCGCACCTGGGTAGCTCCCATCTACGATTGCGACGAGCACCTCTCCCCAGATGGACGGGTGATGGAGATCCTCAGCGAGCACGTCTGTCAGGGCTGGCTAGAAGGCTACCTGTTGACCGGGCGACACGGGTTCTTTTCCTGTTACGAAGCCTTCATCCACCTGGTGGACTCGATGTTCAACCAACACGCCAAATGGTTGAAAACCACCCGGCACATTCCTTGGCGGCGGCCCATTCCTTCCCTCAACTACCTGCTGACTTCCCATGTGTGGCGGCAGGATCACAACGGCTTCAGCCACCAGGATCCCGGCTTTTTGGATCACGTGGTCAACAAAAAGGCCGAAATCATCCGCGTCTACCTGCCCCCGGATACCAATACTTTGCTCTCGGTGGCCGACCACTGTCTGCGCAGTCGCCACTACGTGAATGTGATCGTGGCGGGCAAACAGCCGGCCCTGCAGTACCTGGATATGGATGCGGCCATCAAGCACTGCACCCAGGGCTTGGGCATCTGGGAATGGGCCAGCAACGATCAGGGTTCAGAGCCGGATGTGGTGATGGCCTGCTGCGGCGATGTGCCGACGATGGAAACCCTGGCGGCGGTGGACTTCCTACGGCAGCACCTGCCGGACATCAAGATCCGGGTGGTGAATGTGGTGAACTTGATGAAGCTGCAGCCGCCCAGCGAACACCCCCACGGCATCAGCGATGTGGATTACGCCAGCATCTTCACGCCGGACAAGCCCATCGTGTTTGCCTTCCACGGCTATCCCTGGCTGATTCACCGCCTCACCTACCGTCGCCCCAACCACCACAACTTGCACGTGCGCGGCTACAAGGAGGAGGGCACCACCACCACCCCCTTCGACATGTGTGTCCTCAACGAGGTGGATCGCTTCAGCTTGGCCGATGATGTGTTGGATCGGGTGGAGCGCTTCAAGTACGAGCGGGCCCACATCAAGCAGATCATCCAAGACAAGCTGGTGGAGCACAAACACTACATCCGCGAGCATGGAGAAGATCTGCCGGAGGTGCGCAACTGGAAGTGGCCCTACTGAAGGGATCCCCACCAACTATGGCCATTTCAATTCAAACTGGGACACCGCACCCCCACCGAAAACGTTGGTTCCGTCATCGCGTCGTCCCGCAGTCGCGTCGTCGCGTCAGCGTTGCGGAGCAATAATGCATAGAGCTATGGGGCTTTTCTCCGTAGCCTAGGCATCTCACCCTAACCTGAAATCACCATAGCTTTCGCCTCTGAGCTCTGGCAGGATAGAGTTTTCTTGGGCTCTGCCTGCCGGAGTTTTCTGAAGTCTAGAGGTTGAGGGTGTGAGGGGTTCAGAAAGGGTGGATGCGGATACACCTCTCGATCTGGAGGTGGAAGAGACGGAGTGGGGAGGGATGGCGCTCTCGCTGGGGCTGGGTTTGGCCCTCTCGACCCTTGTGATCGGGATCCGCCCCCAGGTGTTTGTTCCTTTTGGATTGAGCGTGTTGGGTTCGGCCCTGCTGGGATCCCTGCTCATCCCCGGATTGCGGCGCTGGAAGGCAGGGCAGGTGATCCGCCAGGAGGGGCCCCAATCCCACCAGAAAAAAGCAGGCACACCCACCATGGGCGGGATCAGCTTTTTGCCCGTGGGGCTGCTGGTGGCGGGGATCTGGAGCGGCTGGGATCCCCATTGGCTGGCTGTCGCGCTGCTCGCGCTGGCCTACGGTTTTGTCGGCTGGCTGGACGATTGGCTGGTGATCCGACAGCAATCCAACAAGGGGTTGTCTCCCCAACACAAGCTGTTGCTCCAGGTGGGGGTCGCCCTTGGGTTTTGTGTCTACCTGGCCTGGCAGGGGATCCCGACCAGTCTGACCTTGCCGGGGATAGGCACCCTCTCTCTGGGCTGGCTGTTCTGGCCCTTGGCCCTGTTTGTGTTGGTGGGCACCAATAATGCCGTAAACCTCACCGATGGTATGGACGGCTTGGCGGCAGGGGTGGTGGCCATCCTGCTGATTGGGCTGGGGCTCCTTCACAGGGATCCGGAGCTATCGGTGTTGGCCTTCGCCTTGAGCGGTGCTTGCTTGGGGTTTCTGGTTCACAACCACCACCGGGCGCGGCTGTTCATGGGTGATACCGGATCCCTGGGGTTGGGGGGCGCTCTGGCCGGGTTGGCGCTGCTGGGGGATCAGCTCTGGGCCTTGGCCCTGATGGGGGGAGTGCTGGTGGCAGAGGCGCTGTCGGTGATGCTGCAGGTGGGCTACTTCCAATACACCAAACGCAAAACCGGCACAGGCCAACGGCTGCTGCGCATGTCGCCCTTGCACCACCATCTGGAGCTGGGGGGCTGGTCAGAGGTGCAGGTGGTGGGATCCTTCTACGGGGTAACGGCGCTGCTAGTGGGGCTGGGCTGGGCCTGGTGGCACTGGGCGGGAATTTGAGTTGGCGAGCTGGGGATGCACGGTGATTCCAATGGGGGCCTGACCTCGAAGGGGTCATTCCAAAGCCGACGGAAAGTTGGCCCCGCAGATTTGATCTCCCTCCAGGCATTGTGAGCGTGGTGAACATTCTGCCCAGAGGCAGATCCTCTACAGTCTTGGCACACCGTTCTTAAGAAGCAAGGGTTGCACTATGGATCTAGGCCGCCGTACTGTTCACGCCCTATCTCACCTGCCCCGCCTCTTCAAGCGTAAGCGCGGGATCCCTTTGATGTCGTTGGTATTGATGTCGTTGGTATTGGGCATGGCGCTGGCACTGACGACCCTGCTGGGGATGGGATCCCAGGCCCAGAGCCGGTTGGTGGATGTGAAACTTCAACTGAAATGGTTTCCGCAAGCCCAGTTTGCCGGATACCTGATCGCCAAGGAAAAAGGATTTTACGAAGCCGAAGGTCTGAACGTCGAGCTGCTGCCGATTGGAGATCAATCCCCCATCCAGACAGTGGTCGTGGGCGGAGCCGACTTTGGCAACACTTGGATCACCGACCTGCTGACTGCCCGGGCTCAGGGGCTGCCCGTGGTTCACATCGCCCAGATCTTTCAGAAGTCGGGCTACGCGATGGTGTCTCTCAAATCCAGCGGGATCAAAAGCCCTGCCGATTTCAAAGGTAAAAAGGTGGGCATTTGGCCTTCTGGCAACGAATATCCGGCCCTGGCTCTGATGAAAGCCTTCAACTTGACCACCAGCCTGGATACAGGGGTGACCAACCCCGATGTGGAGCTGATCACCTATGGCTTCGATCCGGCCCTGGTTTTTCCCGATAAGGTGGATGTAGCCTCGGCCATGCTCTACAACGAGCTGAATCAGATCGTGGGTTTGGGCTACCCCCTGAGCGAACTCAACGTCATGCACCTGCCAGACTACGGCATCAACCTCTTGGAAGACCTGCTGTTCACCACCGAGCGCGTTTTAAACGAAAGCAACTTTAAGGGATCCGGCCAATCGGGCAAAGCCATCGCGGCCAAATTGGTGAAAGCCTCGATCAAGGGTTGGGATTACGCTGTGGCCAACCCAGAAGAAACGGTGCAGGTGGTTCTCACCTTCTGCGGCGCAACCTGCAAAGGATCCGGCTCGGAAGCGGATCCCCTCAAGCACCAAACCTGGCAAATGGCTGAAATTGCCAAGCTGTATCAGGCGGGCCCCACCCTGGAAGGCAATGCTGGGTTGCTGGTGCCTTCGGTGTATCGGGCCAACGTGGAAACCTTGAAATCTTTGGGCATTCTCAGCGCCGATCCGCCTGCTGCGGTGGTGGATTATTCGGTGTGGGAAATGGCCACCGGCAAATCGGCCCCCACCGGCTAAGTCCGGGGATCCAACTGGGCAGAGACTGAGACCCGTTCAGGAAGGGATCCCGGCTGGATCCCTTCTGTTGTGAGGAAAACGCAAAGATTACTGACCGATGTTTGTTCCCTGTCAAATTTCCAACTGAATCTTTTACATTCACCGTTGCAGATCGGGGATCGCTGTAACGTATGGATATGAACTTAAGTTAACAGTGCGTTCCCCTGTAACCCAGTTGGGGGCCTCTAAAAGGAGTACGATCCTATGCTGCCGAGTGGCTCCAAAAATTCCGATAGGCCAGCGGCACAGTCAGAGCCCAGCGATTCGGTCTCCGACCCGCCGACGCAAACGGCTCCTTGTCCAGTAGGTGCTGCCGATCTTTCCCCGGCACGGCCAAAGGCAACTGCTCCCTACGTGGTGTTGCACGGCCATTTTTATCAGCCGCCTCGGGAGGATCCCTGCCTCAACCGCATTCAGCGACAGCCGAGCGCCAGCCCCTTTCACGACTGGAACGAACGCATTTTGGCGGAATGTTACCGCCCCAACGCCTTTGCCCGCGTTCTGGATGACCAGGGAAGGGTGGTGCGTATTGTCAACAACTATGAATTCCTGAGTTTTAACTTCGGCCCCACTCTCCTCTCTTGGTTAGAGGAGCATGACATTGAAGTTTACCAACGCATTTTGGCCGGCGACCGTCTCAGCGCTGAGCGGCTGGAGGGTCATGGCAATGCCATCGCCCAAGTCTACAACCACGTCATCCTGCCCCTGGCCAACGAGCGAGACAAGTACACCCAGATCCGCTGGGGAATTGCCGATTTTCAACACCGCTTTGGGCGCCATCCCCAGGGGATGTGGCTGGCCGAAACCGCTATCGATGCAGCAACGGTCACAGCCTTGGTTGAGTGTGGGATCCGCTTCGTCATTTTGGCCCCCAGCCAAGCGCAGCGCATTCGCCCCTTGGGACAAACGGAGTGGATCGACGTTAGCCAAGGCCAGATCGATCCCCGTCGGCCCTACCGCTGCTTTACCCCCGATCGGGAGGGGTACTTGGATATTTTCTTTTTCGATGGCCCCATTTCCCGTGACTTGGGCTTTGGGGATATCGTCTACAGCACCCACTCTCTGGCGGAGCGGATCCGTTCCGCTCTGCGCCCGGACAAAGAGGGGGAAGCCTATCTGGTCAACTGTGCCACCGATGGCGAGACTTTTGGCCACCACAAGCGGGGTGTAGAACGCACGCTGGCCTATGCCTTTTGCGAGGAATTTCCCCGCCGGGGCTGGCAGGTGGGCAACTACAGCCATTTTCTCAGCCAACATCCCCCCACTTGGGAGGTGCAACTGAAACCGGTCACCGCCTGGAGCTGTGCCCACGGGGTAGGACGGTGGTCGCGAGACTGTGGCTGTGGAGCGGCGGGAGGGTGGCACCAACGCTGGCGGCAACCGCTGCGGGAGGCCCTCAACTGGCTGCGGGATCAGCTGGCCGAGATCTACGAGACAGAAGCCAGAGCCTACCTGCGGGATCCCTGGCTGGCGCGGGATCGTTACATCGAGGTGATTTTGGATCGGGAGCGCTGTGATGCCTTTTTGCAGGAGCACCAGAGCCACCGCCTCACCGCCGAAGATCGGGTGCAAGTGCTGCGCCTGTTGGAGATGCAGCGCTACAGCCAGTTGATGTTCACCAGTTGTGGCTGGTTTTTCGAGGAGCTATCCCGTCCTGAAGGGGTGCAGATCCTGCGCTACGCGGCACGGGCTATCCAGTTGGCAGCAGCAGTGGCGGATGTCAACCTAGAAGAGGAGTTTTTACAGCGCCTGAGCAAGGCCCCCAGCAACCTCGACCTCTACAGAGACGGCAAGGGGGTCTATTGCGCCTTGGTGCGCCCCAGCTTGATCAGCCCGCAGCGGCTGGTGGCCCGGCACGCCATGTTTTCCCTTTTTGACGGGATCCCCCGTTCCCAGGGATATGTGCTGGATCAAGTGGATCAAGATCGCCTGACGATAGGAGGATCGACGCTGGCCATCGGGCGGGTGAAGCTCTCCTTTCCCACCACCCGCGAAGAGCACGACCTGATCTACGCCATGCTCCATCTCGGCGGCTGGGACTTTCAATGTGGCGTCAAGCCGTTTGCCGGGCGGCGCATCTACGAGCAGATAAAAGCGCGGCTGCTGGCCGGATCCCACAGTCGGATCCAGATGATCCTGACCCTGCAAGACCTATTTGGGCCGGAAACCTTCGACTTGAACGCCCTCGACGACGAAGATCGGCAGCAGATGATGCGCTGGCTCACTCAAGATACCCTAGACCGCCTGGCCCAGCTCTACCGCCAAACCTACCTGGACAATTACGGGGTCTTGATGGCCTTTCGGGCCGACGGCCTGCCGATCCCGGAAGAGTTGTTGGCCGCCGCTCAGATCACCCTCAACCAACGCCTGTTGACCAGTTTGCGGGCGATGGAAATGGAAGAGGGCAAGCGGGATCACCTGCTGGAATTGCGGGCAATTGTGCGCGAGGCCGAGCAGTTGGGATGCCAGTTGCGGCGGGAAGAGGCAGCCCGGGTTCTGGATCGGCTCCTACAGCGGGGGATGTGGCACCTTGCCCACGCTTTTGAGCCGGAGACCTTCGGCGAACAGCTCTACAACCTGGAAGAATGGCTGCAATTGGCTGCAGACCTGCGCCTGCCCATCAACTTGGATCGCCTGCAAGAGCTCTATCTGACAGCGCTGGAGCGTCAAATTGGCCCGCGTTGCCCAGCTTGGCCCCAAGAAGATTGCCGAGACATTTCCGCCGAAAACCTGCACCGCCTCTTACAGATTGGGCAGCGGATTCGGGTTAACGTCAACGCCTGGCTGCGTCACTTACAACTCCAAGATTAGGGTCATTTCAATTCAAAATAGGACACTGCACCTACACCCAAAACGTTGGTCGCGTCGTCGCATCTTCGCGTCAGCATTGCGGAGCAATAATGCACAGGCTTGTAGGGCTTTTCTCAGCAGCCCAGGCGTCTCACCCTGACCCGAAAAACTACCAGTTGACAGCTAAGTGAACTTCAAGCCTATCGGGATGACAGGATTCGAACCTGCGACCCCTTCGTCCCGAACGAAGTGCGCTACCAAGCTGCGCTACATCCCGACTGACGGGCCCCTCTAACCGCCCGCCGAAGCTCAACAAGTATAGCACGCCGGCTACGAACAATGATGACAAGGGATCCCCGGCAGAGAAGGGGATCCGATCTGCGCTAAGCTGCAAAAAATCCCCCCTCTCGTCAGCCCAAGTATGAGTCAGTCTAAGGGTTTCCGCAAATCCAAGCCTGAGAAAAAACCGGCCAGCTCCAACACTGCCAAGCGCAAGGAAGCCGCCAAACGGTACGACGAGCTGAAAGCCAAGGGGATGCCGGAGTTCAACATCTTTGCCCGCCGTCGCCAGCCCGCGCCTGGCCAGCCCAACCCTTGGTTGCCGGTGGGATCCCTAGCAGTGGGGCGTTCCAGCGCCATTCACCAGGCCATTTTCCAAAACGAGGAAGAACTCAAAAAAGCAGCCGTCAGGCTGTTTCCCCGTCTCGGCAAGGTGAAAGATGACCTGGAGTTTGGGTTTCGCCTTAAGGACAAGGACTTCCAAGACGAGCCGATCCAGGTGGCGATCCGTCCCCAGCCTTCACCCCTTCAAGTCTGGATGGCCAAAATCCGAGGTTGGTTGGGCCTCTCCGGCAAAGGAACCTCCAAAAAAGCTTAGACCGCCGCAAAGGCCCTGGGCAGCCAGCCCAAAATCAGAGGGTTGACCACCTCTGGGCGCTCGTCATGGGGGCAATGGCCTGTATTGGGAATGGGCAAGAACTGGTAGTCGATCCCTTTCACGTGGTTTTGAAAGCCGCGACCCCGTTGAATGGGCGTCCAGGGATCCCCCTCTCCCCAGAGCACCAACAGCGGGCAGCGCACCTGAGGCAATAGGGCTTCAGGAGTTGGGCCAGGGGGAGCGGTGAGAATCGAGGCAAACACCTGCTGAGCGCCCACATCACAGGAAGGGGCATACAGAATCTCCACCAGCTCATCCGTAATGGCGGCGGGGTTACGGTACACCTGCTTGAGAGTTGCGCGAATACGCTGCCGCTGCCGCACCCGATCGAACAAAAACGGCCCCGTCACCGGAGAAGCCGCCAGAGCGGTGAAAACACTCATGAAAAGGCGGAAAATCGGGCTGAGCTCATGGGAGCGATGGTTCAACCCCCCGGCGCAGTTGAGCAACACTGCTCCTGCCGTTAACTGGGGATGCCGGGCAGCCATCATCAAGCTGAGCAAGGCACCGATGGAATTGCCGATAAACACAGCAGGCTGCTGAATGTGCTGCTGCCAAAAATCCACCAGCAACTCCGCCCAGAGATCCAGGGTGTAGGGGAGGGCAGGCTTGGCCGAGCCGCCAAACCCGAGCAAATCCAGGGCATAGACCCGGTATCCTGCCGCAGCCAGCACGGGGATGTTGTGCCGCCAATGGCCGATGGAAGCCCCAAATCCATGCACCAAGACCAGCGGGGATCCGGATCCCTGAACCACGTAGCGAATGGCATGTCCGCGCCAGCTCCAGACTTGGGGAGCAAAAGGAGCAATGGCATCAACCGCAGAACCGGCAGAAGAAGCAGTCAGCACAGCCTGAAAACAGACCCAGTTAAAGATGTAGGTAGAAACTCAGAGCCATCCCTGTTCATCATAGCTTCGGAATGCCTTTGTCTCCCGTCTCTACTGCCCTGCCTGCTGCTGCAGTTGCGGGTTCAGGTGCCGCCGAGGTGGGGTTGGGCCGGTCAACATGGGACGAAAGCATGCTGGACTTCTTGGGATCCCCGCCCTTGGCTGGATGGCATAGCACCCGGGGATCAGCTTTCGACCTCATTTCGACCTCATTATTTTGTAGATTTTGTAGCTCGGCTGGGTTGAGCAGAAAGAGCGCTGGGAAGCGCAACCCGTCCAAGGAGGTCGGAGCCGGAAGCCAGTTGGACAGGTTAAGGTGAAGAGACTGTTAAGATTCTTATGGTTTTGCTGTTGCCAAGGCAACACCGCACCAACTAACATCTCGCTACACTGCGACCGCTCATGATTCATCCTCTGCTGCAACGGCTGCACCAATCCACCCTGACCCCGCTGCGGGATATCCACTGGACGCCGGAATTGTTCGGAATCCTCTTGGTGTACTTTGTGCAGGGGGCGGTGGGGCTGGCACGGCTGGCCACCAGCTTTTACCTGAAGGATAGCTTGGGCCTCAGCCCGTCTCAGGTGGCGGCGTTGATGGGCGTTGCCATGAGCCCCTGGATCCTCAAACCCCTCTACGGCCTGCTGTCGGATACCGTACCGGTGGCGGGCTATCGACGTCGTCCCTACCTCTTGCTGTCGGGGCTTCTGGGGTGTGGGGCTTGGCTGGGGATGGCCCTGTGGGCACCGACGGCTGGTCTGGCCACCCTGTGGATGGTTTTGGGATCCCTGGCGGTGGCGGTAGGGGATGTAATCGTAGATTCGCTGGTGGTGGAGCGGGTACACGGCAGTGACTGGGCGGGGACGGGCACGCTGCAATCTTTGACTTGGGGGGCAACGGCCTTGGGATCCCTGCTCACCGCCTATTTGGGAGGAGCGCTCTTAGCCCATTATCCGCCGCAGGTGGTGTTTGGGCTGACGGCCTTTTTGCCGTTGTTCATCGCTCTGGCAGCTTGGGTTATTGCCGATCAACCGGTGGCGTTGTCCCAGAGCTGGGATCCCTTGCAACAACAGGTGGGGCAGGTGTGGCGGGCGCTGCGGCAACCCAGCATTTTGCTGCCGGTGCTGTTTGTGTTCGTTTGGCAGGCCACTCCCAGCGCCGATGCGGCTCTTTTTTACTTTGTCACCAACGATCTCGGCTTTGGGCCGGAATTTTTGGGTCAGGTGCGCTTGGTTACCAGCATCGCCAGTTTGCTGGGGGTAGGGATCTTCCAGGTGTATCTGCGGCGGATCCCACTGCGGCCCCTGTTCGGCTGGATGACGGTGATCTCGGCGGCGTTGGGCCTGACCAGCCTCATCTTGGTCTATCACCTCAACCGGGATTGGGGTATCGACGATCATTGGTTTAGCTTGGGGGACAGCCTGGTGCTGACGGTGGCAGGACAAATTGCCTTTATGCCAGTGCTGGTCTTGGCCGCCCGCCTCTGCCCCCCTGGGATCGAGGCCACCCTCTTTGCTCTGCTGATGTCGGCCTTTAATTTGGCGGGGTTTCTCTCCCAAGAGCTGGGATCCCTGCTGATGCATGGGCTGGGGGTAACGGAGACCGATTTCAGCCGGCTGGGGCTGCTGCTGATCCTGACCAACCTTTCTACCCTCTTGCCCCTGCCGTTTTTGGGCTGGCTGCCGGAAGAGAGCATAACCCTTGGCGGAGCAGAACTGGAGGCGGAAGCTCATGCCTCTCTGGAATCCTTTCTGCGGGATGCGCAGGCAGAAGAAGCGGAGACAGCCTTGGCGATGGAAGGGGTCTCTCTGGCCGAAACCGACCCAACCTAAAGAGACTCTGTCTGGCCTCGGGAAAGGCATACAGCCTCGGTGTCCAGCCGCTAAGATGGAGGGATGAGCTGGGTAGCCCCCACAACTCACTCGGATCTTTCACTTCAGGAGGGGACCGTGCTTCATCGTAGGATCTATCAACTCAGCCGCGAAGGCAAGGATGTGTGGATCTATCTGCGGGATCAGGGACGCTGGCTGGAACGGGCCAAGATCCTCGATATCGAAGGGGACACCATCCTAGTTCGCTACGAGACAGAAGATGAGGAGGAGATCTGCTCCTGGGAGGAGATGATTCGCCTGGAAAGCATTGGAGCTGTTGCTCAGCGCCTTTCCACCATTCCCAAGGGGATGCTCAGCACGTCAGATTTGCTCACCTCAGAAGACTGCCCTCCGGCTGAATTGCTGCATCCGCCACTGTTGCCTACCGAAGGAGAAGATCATCCCAGCAGCGAGCGCCTCGTGGAGGATTACTACCTGGATCGGGAGGCTCCTGCCGAGCTGCCGGTGCGCTCCAGTGGGGAAGATCTCAAACGGGCGGATCGTGCCCGGCACGATGCTGAAGGCACGGATTGAGTTCTCCGTTTGCCAGAGCGGCGCAGAAGAGCGCTTGACATCCTCAGGTTCAGACGCCAGCTCAGAAGCCTAGAGGTGGATGGCCCGGCCACGGCCAGAAAAGTTCTCTAGAGTTCACCTTGGCAGATGAAGGGGATCCCAAGGGCGGGATCTACTTTGCCAGGCCCTCAGTTGTGCAGGGTCGGATGGTCAGTGGGCCGTAGAACTCCTCTTGGCACAGCTCCACCTGAGAGCGGGCAGCCATTAGCAGCAATGACCAGAAGACTTGAATGGGGTGAATGGTCCCGCTGCTGCCGTTTTGATAGCTTTTTTGGCAAAAGTGTTGCTGGAGATCGACAAAGCTGATCTGGGTCAGACCCTGCTGCCAAAGCTGAGCCAGCAGAGATTCCAGCTCGGCGGTGGTTTCCAAAAGGTTTTCCGGGTGGGCTAGCTGAGTGATGGCCGACAGCGCTTGCTGGCGAGAAATCCGTTGGGCCAGCGGCTTTGGGGCAGCTTCGGGCTGGTGTTCCAGCAGGGTTTCCAGCTCTTGCAGGTGGGCGATGAGTTCTTTGAGGGTGATGGGCCGGGTACGTTGAAGACGGGGTGCTGCCCTGGGTTGCAACACGCGATCCAAGTGCGCCAAAGACCAGCTTGGCCAGGGATCCACTTCTACCTCCACCGGGCTGGGCTCACTTTCTTCTGCTTCTGGTTCTGCCAAAGCCATCGCCTTAAGATAGACCAACATGGCAGCGTGGAGCAGGGCTTGTCCCGACTCAGACAGGTCATGGCTGCTGCTGGTGGGAGCCATACGGGCCAGAAAGCGATCGATAACCTCGATGACCTGCACATCCCAGGGATCGATCTCGCCTCGTTCTGCCAAATCAATGAGCAGAGCAATTGCCTCTTCGGTCGGTGAGTAGGCCATAGCACCCCACAGCTCCCTGACCCTTACTGTAGCCCTCAGGCCGGATCCCGGCTATCTCTAGCCATCTCCCATGCCGATCCGAATCCTCTGGCTCAATCGCTGACGTGGTAATATAGAGATCCTGCTCTAGTCGATAGCTGCTAGAGTGGTATCTGCGGGCGGTTAGCACAGTGGTAGCGCACTTCCTTCACACGGAAGGGGTCACAAGTTCGAATCTTGTACCGCCCATACCCGCAAACCTGCTCCTGCAGCGAGCTTCAACAGTCCAAGTCCTTCTCCTGGAGGAGAGATACAGGCGGCTAGAAACGACTTTTTCCGCCCCGGGGTCTCCCTGAAGCGCGCCTTAGGGAGAGGGCTAATGGCTGTTGAGAACAACTCCGCTTGAGCTTCCAGCGTCTTTGCTGCCAGGCCAGTGGAGAAAGGGAAGAATGGTAGCCTAATAAAGGGTAGGGTTGAGGCCATGCAAGAATTTCGTCCCGCTAACGCGATCAGAAACCTTCGCTTCATACTCCTGGGCTTGTGGATCTTGAGCCTGCTCGTTCTCCTCATCCAAAACTGGGGATCCCCGGCAAGGGTTGTGGTGGGTGGGCAATCGGGATCCCCGCTTCCTCTATCGTTGGTGCTATTGGCCTCTTATGGGGCAGGGATGGGGCTGGGATTTTTGTATGTAGGCTCCTGGCGATTGCACGACCGGGTGTTTCAGCGACAGGCAATCCGTAAGTTAACTCAGTTGAGCGACCGAGTTCGCTTTTTGGAAGCCCAGCTGATTCCCCCCGACCACTATTTGCCCCAAGATCTGCCGGAGTACGAGCCGGATCCCCAAGCAGGCCGCTATTCCTATTCCAATATCCCGCCGGAACGCATTCGCGATCCCGCTCCTGAGGACGACGATGCGGCAGCAGCTCCCAACTGGCGGATTGTCCAGCGGCCCTACGCCGACGAGGAGGAGGAAGGATGGGATTCCTAAACTGGTGGAAATCGTCTGCCGCTCCTGCGTCTGAGCCCGACCCCCGCCCTGAACCGCGGGGACAGAACAACTATCTGCTCATCGTCCTAGACAGTTGCCGCTTCGACAGCCTGCTGGCGGCCAACCCCAAGCACTTGCTGAAGTTGGGCCCTCTGGAAAAGCGCTGGAGCTACGCTTCCTGGACGGCCCCTGCCCATTACAACCTGCTCATGGGCCTGCTGCCCCACACCAGCCCCATCCACGTTTTTGCGTCCGAGCACTACAAGCAAGATTATCTGCGCTACAACGAGCGGCTCGGCACCCGGCAACCCATTGAGTTCAAGCATCTGCTGCCTCATCTCTATTTGCCGACGCTGCTGAAGCATCAACTGGGCTACACCACCCACGCCATGGTCTCCATGCCGGTGCTCAACCCCAGCACGCTGCTGAATCGGGATTTCGATTCCTACCGCCTCATGCCCCAGCACAACGATATGGCGGCCATGGTGGAACAGTTGCGCTTCGAGCCGGATCGCCCCAGCTTTTACCTGTTAAACGTGGGCGAAACTCACTATCCCTACGCGCTGCCCGATGAGGATCCCAGCTTGTGGCCTCGTATTTCCGGGGTCAATGGGGTGTTGAAGCGCCTGGATGAGGGAGGAGAAGCAGGGATCCCCTTTTTCGATTCGGCCCAGTTGGAAGAGCTACGGCAGCGACAGATCCAAGCCGTGCGCTACTTGGACGGGATCTTCGAGCAATTGTTTGACCTGGTTCCCCAAAACACTTACATCACGGTTACCGCCGATCACGGCGAACTGTTTGGGGAGGGAGGCTACTTCGGCCACGGCCCTATCCACCACGAAAAAGTGCTGGAGGTGCCTTTTATCGAGGGCAAGATTCGCTAGGATGAGGCCCTCACCCCCAGCCCCTCTCCCTGAGGACAAGGGTGGCCATCGATAGCCCAGCAACTGGGCTTACCAGGATTGAGCCTCTGTTTGCCTGCCGGTTAACGCGCCTGAATCGCATGGACAGAGCTTCTTCCTTTTTCGGGTGGCTAGATCTGCTGGGTCTCCGGCTTGGGCAGGGTGGGATCCCGGCGGGGTTCGCCGTTGGCGCTACTCGGACGGAGCCCTTGCGGGGATCCTTTTACACCGGAACCCAACCCATCTTCGGCGGCCAGGTCGGCAGAGCGGGCGATCTCGTAAAGGCTTTTCACCACACTGCTGAGGGGAATGGCGACGATCACGCCCAGGATGCCCCCCAGTTGCGCCCCCACCAACAGGGCAATCAAGATCCACACTGGATTTAGCCCGATCAGCTCTCCCATCAGGCGGGGGGCGATGACCCGATCCTTCACCTGCTGCACGATCAGGGAAACCAGCACCACTTTAAGGCTGAGCCAAATGTCCTGAAAGGCCAGCAACACCGCCGCCGCCCCAATGCCAATCACCCCCCCCACCAGGGGGATGACCTCCAGCAGGCCGATCAGCAGGCCAAACAGGAGCCCGAAAGGTACCCGCAAAAACCCAAAAACCGGCACCAGCATCAGGGCCATGATGAACCCCAACACCAACTGGCTGATGAGGAAGTTCTGAAAGCTGAGGGCTAGGGCTTCGCCAATGCGCGGCCCCCAAGGTTTGGGGAAGAGGCTAAGCAACCCCTGCCAGAACTGGCCCCCGTAGAGCAGCATGTAGAGGGCCAACACCAGCACCAGCACCAAGTCGATCACCTGGTTGAACGTACCCAGAAGGAGATCCAGGGATTGGCCGGCAATTTTCTCGGCGCTGGCCTGCAGGCGGTTGAGAAGGGTATTGACCAGCTCCGTCTGGCCAAGGTTGATGTTGCGCTCGGCGGCCCAAAGGCTAATCTGGTCGAGCCAATTTTGTAAGGTGTCCACCCACTCTGGGATCCGCGCCCCCAGCTGCACCACTTGCTTGGCCAAGACCGGCACCACGGCGATCCCCACCAAGACCAGCAGCACCACCGAGAGAGCAAAGACCAGGGTGACCGCCAAACCTCGACTGACCCGATAGCGCCGCAGCACCTGCACCGGGTAGTTGAGCAAAAAGGCCAGCACCGCCGCTGTCAGGATGGTGGTGAGCAAATGCCCAAACAGCCGACCCACCTGTATGGCCAGCCAGCCGCTGATGACGATCAAGATCCAGGTGAGCAGCAACCGCTGCAAGGGTGAGAAGCGATTCATGCCGGAGCCATCCCCAAGGGATCCCAAAGCGCTTAAAAACCCAGGATGCTATACCCACTATCCACGTAGATCACCTGGCCGGTAATGCCGCTGGCCAGGTCGCTGGCCAGAAAAGCCGCCACATTGCCCACCTCTATTTGAGTGACATTGCGCCGTAGGGGAGCTTTCTCCTCCACAGCATGCAGCATGGCATGAAAATCGGAAATGGCCGATGAGGCCAAGGTGCGGATTGGGCCGGCAGAAATGGCGTTCACCCGGATCCCGGCAGGGCCCAGCTCGGCAGCCAGGTAGCGGACACAGGTTTCCAGGCCCGCTTTGGTGACGGCAGCCATGTTGTAGTTGGGCACCACTCGCACTCCTCCCAAGTAGGTCAAGGTGAGGACACTGCTGCCGGATCTCAGTAGGGGCTTGGCAGCCCGGCAGAGGGCAATCAGGGAGTAGGTGCTCACATCCATGGCCAGGGCAAACCCCTCCCGCGAGATATCGCTGAAGTTGCCGCTCAGCTCCTCTTTTTTGACATAGGCCAGGCAGTGAACCAGAATATCGACCTGACCCCATTTTTCGGTTACCCCCTGAAACAGATCGCTGATCTGCTGATCGCTTTGCACGTCGCAGGGGAGGAGAAAATCTGGCTGCAAGGGATCCGTGAGTTGCTGAACTTTGGTTTTGAAGCGATCCCGCTCGTCCGGCAGATAGGTAACCCCTAGGCTGGCCCCCGCTTTGTGCAGTTGCTGAGCAATGCCCCAGGCAATGGAGCGCTCGTTGGCAATGCCGGTTACCAAGGCTTTCTTTCCCGTCAGCTGTAGCATGGCAAAAAAAGTAGGGGTGTATTCCTTTCTATCCTCCCACAGGTGGGAGCTGGGGCTGGGAGAAGGGATCCCAGGCACTCCTGAACTCCCGTTAAAAAGGCCCGGCTTCCACAATGAAAGTCCTTTTGGTTGAAAAGGAATATTGTCTGCTGGATCTCCGCAGCCCTGTTACCCGTGCCGAAATCATCGAGCACCCGTGGTCGTTGGAAGATACCTCCCTCAACCGGGCTGATAGGTGGAAGCAACGTGCAGTTCCTTGAGCTGCTTCGCCTCAACGCTGGAAGGAGCGCCGGTGAGCAAACATCGCGCCTGCTGGGTTTTGGGAAAGGCGATGACATCCCGGATGGAATCTTCCCCGGCCAGCAACATCACCAGCCGATCCAGGCCGTAGGCAATGCCGCCGTGGGGCGGGGTGCCATACTCAAAGGCTTCCAACAAAAAGCCAAACTTGTCCCGCGCCTGTTCGGGGGTGAGGCCAATCGCTTGAAAAACCTGCTCCTGAATTTCCCGCTGGTAAATCCGCAGGGATCCCCCTCCTACTTCCACGCCGTTCCACACCAGGTCATAAGCCTGGGCCCGCGCCGTTTTCAGGTCGGCCAAGTCGTCGGGGTGGGGGGCGGTAAAGGGGTGGTGCAGGGCTTCCAGGCGATTTTCTTCGGCGTTGAACTCAAACATGGGAAAGTCGGTGATCCAGAGGAGATTCAAGGCGTTCTCTGGGATCAAACCCAGCTCCTGGCCCAGGTGCAGCCGCAGCCGGCCCAAAGACTCGTTCACCACTGCCGCCGGCCCTGCCCCAAACAGCAACAGATCCCCTGGCTTGGCCTGGGTGAGATCCAGCAACCGCTTCTCCTGCTCGGGGCTCAAGCTCTCTTTCAGGGCGCCGATGGTATCGAGGCTGTCGGGCCGCACCCGGATAAAGGCCAAGCCGCCCGCCCCATACTGGGTGACCAGCTTGAACAGATCCCCGCCTGGTTTGATGCGGGTGTTGGAGATCTTTTCATCGCCGCCGGGCACTGGCAGGATTTTGATCAAACCGCCCTCAGCCAGCACTTTGGCGAAGACTTTGAATCGGGATCCCTGAAACACCTCCGAAACATCCACCAACTCCATCCCAAAGCGGGTGTCAGGCTTGTCGGAGCCGTAGCGGGCCATGGCCTCGGCATAGGTCAGGCGCGGGAAGGGACGGGGCAGGTGGATCCCTTTGACAGTTTTGAAGATATGGCAGATCAGTCGCTCGTTGAGCTCCAGGATCCCTTCTTGATCCATGAAGCTCATCTCCATGTCCAACTGGGTGAACTCCGGCTGCCGATCCGCCCGCAGATCCTCATCCCGAAAGCAGCGGGCGATCTGGTAGTAGCGATCCACGCCAGCCACCATCAGCAGCTGCTTAAAGAGCTGGGGCGACTGCGGCAGGGCAAACCACTCGCCGGGGTTGACGCGGCTGGGCACCAGGTAGTCTCTGGCCCCTTCTGGGGTGGAGCGGGTGAGAATGGGAGTCTCCACCTCGACAAAGCCCTCCTCGTCTTCTAGGAAACGGCGGATGGCCTGGATGACCCGGTGGCGCAGTTGCAGGTTACGGGACATGCGCTCCCGCCGCAAATCCAGGTAGCGATAGCGCAGGCGGATCTCTTCTCGCACTTCCTCTGCTTCTTCTCCCGAGACGCTGAAGGGGAGCTGCTTGCCGACTGGACTGAGCACTTCCAACTGTTCGGCATAGATCTCGACCTCGCCGGTGGCCAGCCGGGGGTTGAAGGAGTCGGGGGGCCGTTGCTGGACAGTTCCCGTTACCCGCACCACATATTCGTTGCGCACTTCCCCCGCCAGTGGATATGACTGCGGAGTTTTCTGCGGATCCGCCACCAGTTGCACAATGCCAGAGCGATCCCGCAAATCCAGAAAGATCACCCCCCCGTGGTCGCGGCGGCGGTCGATCCAGCCGTAGAGGGTGACGGTCTGGCCAATGTGGGCCGGGCGGACTTCGCCACAGTAGAGGGTGCGGGCCGGGCGATGGATGGCAGCAGGCATGGAAGAGGTGAGAGAACAAGGGTCTGAGCCCCTATCATACAAAACTCAGACCTCCTGCCTCGACTCAGCTTCTCAAGAGCATTCAGGGGATCCGCCCAGGGCTACCACAATCGTGCAGGTGTTGTGGCGCATCATGGCAACGTAAGTTTCGGCGCCGCTGCCTGGCTCCCCCAAAGAGTCCGAGTACAGTTTCTGTTCGGCTACCTTGACCCCGGCTTCGGTGGCCACCGTTTGGAGGAGAGCGGGGTTGAGGGTGGTCTCAGCAAAGATAGCCGGCACCCGCAGAGCGCGGATCTCCTCCACTAAGCGGGCCACTGTCTGGGCGCTGGGCTGTTCTTCGGTGCTGATCCCCAGCAGGGATCCCCCCATTTTCAGGCCGTAGGCTTGGGTGTAGTAGGCAAAGGCATCGTGAGTGGTCACCAAAACCCGGTTGGGAGGGGGGATGGTCTGAATTTGCTCCCCAATCCAGGCATGAAGCTCCTCCAGCTCTGCTCGATAGGCAGCAGCATTGGTTTGGAAGAAGGTCGCCTCGCCAGGCACCTGTTCCGCCAGCTCTTGGGCGATGCGCTCCACCATGCGGATGACGTTTTCCACATTGCCCCACACGTGGGGGTCGGGAGTGGGGATCCCATCCTCCTCATTGGTGACGATGGGATCGAGGATCTCGGCCAAGGCAACCCGCCGCGCCTGTTGGGCTGTGGCCTCGATGAGGCGCATCAACCCCGGCTCCAGGTTGTAGCCGTTGTAAAACACCAAGTCTGCCCGCTCTAGGGCCATCCCATCCGCCGGTGCCGGCTCGTAGATGTGGGGATCCATCCCCGGCTGCAGCAGGCTGGTGAGCTGGATGCGATCTTGGCCCACCTGCTCCACCCAATCGGCGATCAACGTAGTGGTAGCCACAACGCGGGGACGCGCCCAACCCGAACCGGCTAGGGCCAGAAAACTGCTGATCGCCAAGCCGAAGGCCGCTACCCAACGGCGCCGCCCCCAAAGGAAGACAAGACTTTTGATCATCGTTTCATGGTTTAGATGTCCCTTTAGGGTACACTGGACTTACCGAAAATGAAAACAAAATGAAAAAGCAACTTCCTCCTCTCCCTCTTGGTCCGGCCAGGGGATCCCTGGTGGTGCGGGATCTGACGGTGCGTTACGGCAGCCTGCAGGTGCTGCAAGGGATCCAAGCTGAAATCGCGCCGGGGCGCATCACGGGCATCCTCGGGCCCAACGGGGCCGGCAAAAGCACCTTTCTCAAGGGGCTGTTGGGGTTGGTGCCGCTGGAACGGGGGGAAGTGCGCTACGGCGGACAAGCGCTGCGGGGAGAGCAAGTGGCCTATGTACCCCAGCGCTCGGCCATCGACTGGTCGTTTCCTGCCACGGTGTGGGATGTGGTGTTGATGGGGCAGGTGAGAGCTGCTGGCTGGTTTCGCCGCATCGGGAAAAAGGGGCAGCAGCGGGCTGCTCAAGCCCTGGAGCGGGTGGGGATGGGGGCCTACCGGGATCGCCCCATTGGAAAGCTGTCGGGGGGACAACAGCAGCGGGTGTTCCTGGCGCGGGCCTTGGCGCAAGAAGCGGAGATCTACGCCCTTGACGAACCCTTTGCCGGGATCGACCAGCCCAGCGAAGCTATTTTGTTCCAGGTGTTGCGGGAGCTGGCAGATGCCGGCCACATCGTGATGGTGGTGCACCACGATTTGGGGCAGGCCCGGGCCTACTTCGACGAAGTGCTCCTCCTCAACCGTGTCTTAATTGCCCAGGGATCCCCGCAACAGGTGCTACAGCCGCAGGTGTTGCGACAAGCCTATGGCCAGGCCATCTCTTTGAGCTTGGCTGCTTGACCCGAAGGGGAGCATCATGGAACGCCTCTGGCACGGTTTGGTGGATCCCTTAAGTTTTGCCTTCATGCAACGGGCTCTGCTGGTGGCGGTGGCCGTCGGCATTCTCTGTGCCGTGGTGGGCAGCTATCTGCTGGTGCAAAGCTTGGCCCTCCTGGGGGATGCCATCAGCCATTCGCTGCTGCCGGGCCTGGCCATTGCCTACATGCTGGGCCTCAACCTGTTTGTGGGAGCCTTCGTGGCCGGTCTCCTCAGCGCCCTCTTAATTCAATGGATCCGCTCCGCCAGCCCCCTCAAGCCGGATGCAGCCATGGGGATCGTCTTTTCGGCCTTTTTTGCCCTTGGGATCCTGTTGATCACTTTGATCCAACGGCGGGCTCGCATCGATCTCAACCACTTCCTCTTCGGCAACCTCCTGGGGGTGAATGCTGTCGATGTGCTGACAGTGGTGGGCATCACCCTTTTGGTGTTGGGGTTAGTGGCCCTCTTCTTCAAGGAATTGACCTTTTACAGCTTCGATCCCTTGGGGGCCAAAGCAGCCGGCCTGCCCACCGAGCGGCTGGGGTGGGGGCTGATGGTGCTCACTTCCCTGACGTTGGTGGCCAGCATGAAGGCAGTGGGCGTGCTCTTAGTGTTGGCCATGCTGATCACGCCAGCGGCAACCGCCTATCTGGTGGTGCCTCGATTGCACCAGGTGATGCTGTTGGGATCCCTATTTGGGGTGAGCGCCAGCCTGCTGGGGATGTACGCCAGCTACTACCTCAACGTCGCCTCCGGCCCAGCCATCGTCCTGGTGGCCTCCGCCTGGTTTAGCCTGGCCTTTCTGGGCAGAGTGTTCTCAGGAACGCGCTAGAAACCAGGGATCGCGGGTTGGGATCCCTGGCTCAAACCTCATCTGAGGAAGGGTAGATGCATGTTAACTCAAAAGCGGGAAGAGCGGCCATCCCGACCGCCTGCGCTGGTCTGCCGAGGCAACGCCTTGTTGACCCTCAGATCCCGGCCCATCCAAGTAGCACCGTCCAGCTCGTCGATGGCCTTTTGCTCATCGGCTTCGTTTTCCAGTTCCACAAAGGCAAAACCTCGCTTACGGCCAGTCTCCCGATCCACCGGCAGCTTAATTTGCTTAACGGTGCCGTATTCGGCGAACACAAGTCGCAGGTCTTCTTCGCTGGCCTTGAAGGACAAATTACCCACAAAAATGGTCATGGTGTAGCAAACTCCGAACCTTACCCTTTAGCGTTCAGTTCGGAGGCTCACCTGGTTAAACCATTCGCTCAATCCGAACCTCATGCCAACCACATCTTAGTCTTCCCAATGGCATTTGCAAAGCTATCCTTGCAGCTTTTTGTCCGAGAATTGGGAGAAGCTTTTGTAGCAAGATGGAAACTCAGGATCCTAACCTTCATGGGCGATTGCTTTGGCCCAACGGTTGGCGTTTGGGAGTGCCGGGAGAGCGGGGATAAGGAGGCGGCGTGGGGGCTACTTTCTCCAGCAGTAGGCAGTGGCGCACCCCACGGCTGCGGGGTGTGGTGAAGGCTTCTACATGGATCAGTTTTCCGCCCAGGATCTTGAGGGCCCGCTCCAGCGTTTGGGCTTCTGCCTCGGTCCAATGGCCGCGATAGAGGATGGCGCGTCCCCCCACCTTGAGCAGAGGCAGGCAATACTCGGCGCAGGTCTCCGCCGAGGCCAGGGCCCTGGCCAGAGCAATATCATAGCTGCCCCGTTCCTGCGGGTCTTGCCCCCAAATTTCGGCCCGCTGAGCCACTGCCCGCGCTTGGGTGAGGGAGAGCCTTTGCAAGGTGTCCTGTACAAAGGCAATCTTGCGTTGGGTGCTGTCCAGCAGGGTAAAGCGGGTTTGGGGCAGGGCAATTTGGGCCGGGATCCCTGGAAACCCTGCCCCGGTGCCGATGTCGATCCCCCGCCAGGGCTGAGCTTGGATTGCCTCCCAGGATCCCAGCAGGCGTAGGCCCCGCAGCGAATCCCACAGGTGTTTCTCCCAAAAGTCGATGGGATCGGTGATGCGGGTCAGGTTCTGGGTTCGGTTTCCGGCCATCACCAGCGGATAGAGCTGTTGCAGTTGTTGCTGCTGCTGTTCAGAGGGCTGCCAACCCAGCTCCGCCAGCCAGCTTTCCCACAGCGTCTTGAGCTGTGGGGGCTCAGAGGAAGAAGCGTCAGCCTTCTTCATCCCAGGGATCCCAGTTTCAATCCAGCGGGGATGGCTCTGTCGGCCCAGCCTTTCAGCTCTTGGGTCAAGCCCTGCAAAGAACGGTCGGTGCCCAGCAGCTCTTGGTTTAAGCAAACCAACTCCTGCAAATCCAGCTCCTGACAGCTGGCCCAATCTTCCGCCAGCAAGTTAATCGGCTGCGGCTGAGCCTGAAGCAACTGATGAGAGGCCAACTCCAGCTCTACATTCAAAAGCACCTGCTCCAACCGCTCTACCCGCTCCTGCATTTGCGCCAGCAGGGCTGCCAACTGCTGACAGCAATGGTGAACCCGCTGAGCATAGACCTTGAGCGGCAGGGTCAGCGGCAGCAACGACTCAGACAACAGTTGAATCAGGTGCTGGGCCTCCAGTTCTTCCAGTTGCAGGTCTTGCCAAATGGCGTGGTAAAGATGGAGCGAAAGACGACAGGTTTCCAGGCGCTGGTAGCAGGGCTGTAATACAGAACCGCGCAGCTCCTGCAGATAGTCGGCCCACAGTTGCCCAGCCTCTACTACCCAACCTGTCTGGAAAAAACTCCACCCCTGGGCCAACAGCCAACTGATCAACAGGCCCGCCAACAATTGGTTTTTTTGTCGCAACAGGAAAGGCGAAAGGTGCTCTCCCCAAACGGCTAACCCCAGCCAGATCAGGGCAGCCAAAGTCAAATGGGGCAAGCTGATCATCTCGGCCAACAGCTGGGCAGACCAGCGCTGGCGCAGCATCCAGATCACCCCGGCGCCCAAGCTGTACAGCCCTCCCCCCAACAGCGGGATCAACACCAGCCACAGGGGTTGTCCCCTCCACAGGTGCGATAGTGACCCATCTTCGCCCAGCGCATCCCAACTGAGCAAGTACAAAGCCAGCAGAGCCAAAACCACGACCCAGCCCTGCTGTCGCTTGAGACGGCGGGCTAGAAGACGACGGCGGCGGCGCAGATAGGTTTGAAAGGACTCGGCAACAATCGACATAAAAAAATGGCACTGCGGATCCCTACCAATACCCCCACCGGCCTGGAGCGCTCCTTCACGATCATAAGTCTTAACTTTGCTAGGTCATCTGGCTTCTGTATTGCGTTGTTGGCGGGAGTCATGCCCAGCCGGTGGCCAGCTTTTTCAGGGGCTCATCAGGCGGTTTTTCGGCGAGACTCCTCCGAGAAGCGCTGTTTTCTCGGCAAGCCTGACAGAGGCTTTTTAGAGCAGGCAGCCGCGTGCAAGCTCTCCACCCCTGTTACCATGGAAGAGCCCTTAATGTTTCTTTCGTATCCATCGTATCCATAGCCAAGCTAGTCTCTTGGACCGGCTTTTTTATTGTGCACTGTGCCAGGTTTTGTGATCCCTTCTGCATCTCCTCCCAGTTCCGGCCTTTCCCCCCTCGAAGTGCAGCGCCAGATGATCGTCATTCTCGATTTTGGATCCCAGTACTCTGAGCTCATTGCCCGCCGCATCCGCGAAACCCACGTCTATTCGGAAATCCTTTCCTATCGCACCACTGCTGAGCAACTGCGGCAACTGCAACCGCAGGGCATTATCCTCTCCGGGGGCCCCAACTCGGTGTATGAGCCAGCCGCTCCGGTGTGTGACCCCGAGATTTGGAACCTAGGGATCCCAGTTCTGGGGGTGTGCTACGGCATGCAACTCATGGTGCAGCAGTTGGGGGGCAAGGTGGAGGCAGCCCAGAAGGGGGAATATGGCCGTGCCGCTCTGCACATTTTGGATCCCACCGATCTGCTCACCAACCTGCCGGAAAACAGCATCATGTGGATGAGCCACGGGGATTCGGTTACCGAACTGCCGCCGGGCTTTCACACCTTGGCCTCTACCGACAACACCCCCTGTGCCGCCATTGCCGATCCAAGGCGTCGTCTCTACGGGGTGCAATTTCATCCGGAGGTGGCCCACTCAGAGGCTGGCGCCTTCCTCATTCGCAACTTTGTTTATCACATCTGCGGTTGCGAGCCCACCTGGACAACGGAAGCTTTTCTGGAGGAGGCCATTCGAGAAGTGCGCGCCCGCGTGGGCAACAAGAAGGTGCTCTTGGCTCTCTCAGGGGGGGTGGACAGCTCCACTTTGGCTTTTTTGCTACACAAGGCCATCGGCGACCAGCTCACCTGCGTGTTCATCGACCAAGGATTCATGCGCAAGGACGAGCCCCAACGGCTGCTGCGCCTTTTCCAAGAGCAATTTCACATCCCCGTCAACTATGTGGACGGGCAAGAGCGGTTTCTCCGGCAGTTGAAGGGGGTCACCGATCCCGAAGAAAAACGCAAGCGGATCGGGGCAGAGTTCATTCGCGTGTTTGAGGAGGAGTCGCAGCGGCTGGGCCCTTTTGAGTACTTAGCCCAGGGCACTCTCTACCCAGACGTGATCGAGTCTGCCAATACCAATGTGGATCCGGTTACCGGAGAACGCATTGCCGTCAAGATCAAAAGCCATCACAATGTCGGCGGCTTGCCGGAAAATCTGCGCTTTAAGCTGGTGGAGCCTTTGCGCAAGCTCTTCAAAGACGAGGTGCGGCAACTGGCCCGCTCTTTGGGGCTGCCGGAAGAAATTGTTGGCCGCCATCCTTTTCCCGGGCCGGGGCTGGCCATCCGCATTGTGGGCGAAGTCACCAAAGAACGGCTGGAAACCCTGCGAGATGCGGACATGATCGTGCGGCAGGAGATCAACCGCTCCGGCTACTATCCCAACCTTTGGCAAGCCTTTGCCGTGCTGCTGCCGGAAGTGCGGTCGGTGGGGGTGATGGGGGACAAGCGCACCTATGCCTGCCCGGTGGTGGTGCGACTGGTTACCAGCGAAGACGGTATGACCGCCGATTGGGCGCGGGTTCCCTACGATCTCTTGGCCACCATTTCCAACCGCATTGTCAATGAGGTGCCCGGCGTTAACCGCGTGGTTTACGACATCACTTCCAAGCCCCCTGGCACCATCGAGTGGGAGTAGGCGGGATCCCTTGCGTCTGGCCTCGATTCCCGGCTGGATCGATGGCTACCTATGGCCAGCTTCCGGCAGGGAATAGGAAGGGCTTGAGCTGAAGGGCTGAGCGGCTTGGACTTCCATTCGGGCCAAAGTCGTAGCGGCATCCGCCAGTTGCAGAGCAAGGTTGGCACGGCTAATCGGATCCCGGGCATTCCAGAGATCCTGTCCCAAACAGAACACCCGATAGCGAAAGGCTTTGATCGAGCGCGATGGGATGACCTTGACAGTCATAGCTACAACCTCTTCTCCACAGAGACGTGAATAGTCAGCAGAACCCGCTCGGGCTCAAGGTAAACAAATGTTACCAAAACAACCTCGTCCTCAGAGGTAATGCTTACCGGGCAGGTGGCTTTCGGGGGTTCCACCCGTTCATGCCGTACCCCCACAGTGTATTCTCCAATTGGCAGGTCATCAAATCCAGCGTCCGCATAGATCAACTCAATGGTTTCTTCTGCAATCAACTGCCCCTCTCGCTCCAGGAAACTGAGAAAAGGGATCCCATCGATAGAGGTGAGCGCGTTGTTGGCCTGATTGCGGATCATCACAAAGATGTCGGACATGGAGAGTGGGCCATCACCTCAGGGCTTCATGATCGAGGCTGCTGGAACATTGCCCGACTGTTTTGAGCCTGGACTGCCGCCAATCCCTGATTCAGCGACCAAACCCTTGACCCCGCGTGGCCGGGCGGGCAAGACAGGCTTGGAGTTTTTTCCGCAGCTGGGCTGTATCGAGGCGCTGACCGATGAGCACCAACTGGTTTTTGGGCTGGCGAGGCCACTCATCGCTGCTGAGGGTATAGCGCCGACCGCTGAGGTGAAAGATATGTCGCTCTGGGCTTTCCTCGAACCACAACACCCCTTTGGCACGAAAGACTGCATCGGGCAACTCGTTGAGAAAATTTTGGAAAGCATCCAAAGAGAAGGGCTGATCGCTCTCAAAGGCTAGGGAGTTAAAGCCGTCAGCCTCGATGTGGCTGTGATGGGAGTGGTGGTGGTCATGATCGTGCTCATGGTCATGGTGGTCGTGACTGTCGTGATCATGGGCTTCTTCTTGGGGCAAGGAACTGGCCTGAAACAAATCGGTATCCAAGATTAGCTCCAGGGGGACTGCGCTGTTGACGGTGCGCAAAATGCGGGCATCTTCTTTGATCTCGCGGATGCGTTTTTCCAGACGCTCGATCTCGGCTTCCTCGACCAAATCGATTTTGTTGAGGAGAATCACATCTCCATAGGCAATTTGGCTATAGGCCACGTCGCTGTTGAACAGATCGGGGGCAAAGTTGGTGGCATCTACCAGGGTGATGATTGAGTCCAGCCGCGTCAGATCTCGCAATTCTGGCCCCAAAAAGGTGAGGGCCACCGGCAAGGGATCCGCCAATCCCGTAGTCTCCACCACCAAGTAGTCGATGTGGTCAGAGCGTTCCATCAGCCGCAAAACACTCTCGGCGATGTCGTCCCGGATGGTGCAGCAGATGCAGCCGTTGTTCAGCTCCACCAAGTCTTCTTCGCTGGAGACGATCAGCTCCGCATCGATGCTGATCTCGCCGAACTCGTTGACCAGCACCGCTGTGCGCATCCCTTTCTGGTTGTTGAGGATGTGGTTGAGAAGGGTGGTTTTCCCACTGCCCAAAAAACCTGTGATGATGGTGACAGGTAAGCCTCGCTTAGGCACTTCGATGGTTGCAGTCATGGAATGGCAGCGATCCGAATAGAGGAAACTCTTCCACTTTACCCTCATTGCCCTTGTCCCCTGAGGCCGGGTGAACCTCTCAGATGCGGTCGGTAGAGCCTTTGCGCCTCGGCATTGGCGGCGTCGCCAGTGTGGCCCTGGCTCTCCCAACTCGGCGGCCTCTCTCTTTCTGGCTTACTCTTCAGGGTCAGATTGCTTCCTCTAATCCCCTGGCCCTGAAAGTAGGGTTATTTCGATTCAAGCTGGGACAATGCACCCAACACCTAAAACGTTGAAGGCAGGGGGCCAGAGAGCTGTTCTCAGTGGCCCACGGGTCTCACCCTAACCTGAAGTGACTATCGATAACATCCCTAGGTAGACTATAGTGCTGACCCACCCCAGCTTGGCCTGTCGGGATGCCTACCTGTCCTGGGTTACTTCCACCTGGTTGCCCGGCTCTAGGCTGACGCGGAACTGTTGGGCGCCTGTTGGCAAGGGATCCGGCGGTAGCTCCGGCAGGTCGGCAAATGGGGTTTCGGCTCGGCGCTCTCGGGCAAGCTCATTCTCCGGCTCGGCGGCCAGGGGGGATCCCGTCCTATCCACCGTTACCCGGTAGACCAAGCTCTCCGGCAAATCGGGGGGAGACTGCCACTGCTCCGCCAGAATGTCTCGCAGACGAGAAAGGAGATCTGCACCTGCTGCCTCTCTTCCCGCTGTTGGGTCAGATTCTTGAGGGGATGTGGCCAAAGGCTGTGACTGATCCGACAAGGCAGGGGTGGTGAGCTGCTCTTGCGGGGAAGGGGAAACTGTGGGATCCCTAGGGGGGCGACTGGCCCAGATCCCAACACCGGCCACAACTGCGATCCCTCCCACCAGCAGGGCCGCAATCCCGGTGGGCTGTCGATACCAAGCCCGCGCCACCGAAGTTCCCAGACTGGCCAGTTGGGGAATATCGTCGGCCACCTGGGAGAGGTTCTCCAGCAGGTCGTACAACTGCGTCATCGACAGATCTACTTGTGCGATGCGATCTTCCCCTTGGCGCACCGTGAGACGATGAAAAATAAAATCAAGCGGACGGATGGCCACGGTACCGCTGAAGGTTCCCTTGGGTTCCCCACTCAAGTGGGATCCCACGTAGCGGTCGATTACGGTGATCAAATCGTTGAGCCAAACGTTATCGCCGTGTAAAGTTTTGACTGTCTCCCCCTGGCGGATTTCCAACTGACACTCGAAGCTGCGCTGGATGGCTTGCAGCGGCGGCGTTGCAGAGGAGTCTGAAGAATTGGAATCGGCAGGGGCTTCTCCCCGTACAGTCAGCGTAGAAGTGGGCTGTTGATAGGTGTGGCTAACCAGGGTAAGGTTGGGCATGGCAACTGCGGGCGAACAACACGGGTAGAGGGCTACAGAGGCGATAATTGACAAAACTGCCTCAAGAAGAGGGTGAGGCATCGGGGCCGGAGCTGTGGGCCACCCCCTCTTCCTCCAGATCGCTGCCGGCGGGCAAATCCATCTCAGGACGGCTGAGCAAGGCTTTCCACAGGCGCTGAGCACCCTTCGGGCTGCTGTAGAACATCAGCTCAATCAAGATGCGCAGGGCCAGCTCGGTGAGGCTATTCTCATCGCGCACATCCCCATCCACCATGCGGCTGCGGTAGTGGGAGAGAAATTCATCCAAGTAATCCCCCACCAGCGGTTGACGGAAGGGGCTGAGCTCTTGATCGACAGCGGCTTCCAGTTGCTCCAAGGTGCTGCGGATACGGGCTTGTTGCTGAGCAGCCAGATAGGCAATCACCATCACCAGGGCACGGGCCTCTTCGATATCCACCTTTTTGCGCCCACCGCTGCTGCGGCGCAAGGGGTTAGCGTTGCGCAGTCGCCAGAGAGTCACCCGATCGCCAATCTGCTCTTCCAAGTTGAGGGCTTTGGCTGCGGACAGAACCGCTTCGGAACTTTCTCCGCTCAGGGACTCCAGCCCCAGCAGTAGCAAGTCCAACTGGGCTTTGATGGTACCGGTGGCTGTACTCAGGCCAGCGGGCCGACTGTCTAACTGAATGTGCTTGTGTTCCACCGTCACGCTGTCAATGGGAGCTTTGGGTTTTGACGAAACTCTATGATCTCTTGTCCGAGCCAAACCTGCAACCTACCCCCCCGCGCTTGCAGGAAAAAAAGACTTTCTGGCCTTTGCTCTGGGCAAGGGCTTGGCTAACGGGATCCGACAGGCAGGGACTTATGTCTTTGTCGATCTGGAGAATCCTGTTGGCCAGCCCTATCTGGATGCCGAGGTGATTGCGGCGCTGGAATCGATTGCCGAAACCTTGAAGCTCTTTGGCAGCTACCCTGTGCATGACCCCTGCAAACAAGGTGCCCTATCCCAAACAGCAGGATCCCTGTCCTCTGAGGGGAAAGCGCGTCCAACGTAGAATCGAAATGACCAAGGACTGCTGTCTTGAGCGCTCAGGCAGACCAGGATCACTTCACAGGGCTCGGTAGCTTTGCCAAGCTTGCCAAAAAATGTAGAGAGAAAGGATGGTCAGAAAGCCCCGAAACAGCAGTCCGACGGTTTCATCGGGCAATTTGGGCAGGGTGCGTGTGCTGATCTGTACACCGATTAACCCCCCTGTCCCCAAGATCAAACCAGGGATCCAGAGCACATTTTGGTGGATAGTGCCGTCCCCCAACCCCAGGCCATTCCAGATCCAATCGCTGAGGCCCGCATGGCTGGCAGTGGCAGCAACTGCTGTGATCACAATGGCCCCCAGACTGGTCTGAATCGCCACTTTGATTGTCTCTTTCAGCAGCAGGATCTGCATTGGCACCAGGATCACCCCACCGCCGATGCCAAACAGCCCGGCCAACAAACCGGCAGCGCCACCGGTCAGGGCGCGGGCTAACCAGGGAGACATCTGTCCTGAGGACTTCGCACCACTGTCGCGAACAGCAGCAGGCGGGAACTCTGTCTCCAGGGCTTGGGTGGCCACCTTTTTGCGCAGCTCCACCAGATAAGTGTTGGCCAGCAGCAACACCCCGAAGGCTGTCAACAGCAGGTAGCTGGGAAGGCGACTGGCGATAATTGCTCCTACTTGAGCCGTAAGCAACGCTGGGATCCCCAGCAGGATCACCCGTTTCAGATCCAGCATGCCCATCCGCCAGTTTTGGATGCTGCCTGCAATCGAGGTCATAACGATGGAAAGGTTGCTGGTGGCTGCAGCTTGAACCGGTGGGATCCCCAAGCTGACCTGTAAGGGCACCAGGATCGTTCCACCGCCAATGCCCAGAACCCCGGCTAGGATCCCTGCCACCAGGCCGCCAATTGCCAAGGCCAACTCCATCCCCTACCACTCCCCACCGCTGCTCTATCTTGCTGGCCAAAAAGCCGCCATCATCGTAACATTCTCCAGTCCTGGCAAGACTAGCAGGGATACATCGGTCGAGAAGCCTTGGGTGTGGGGTTGAAAAGAGGCGCATCATAATAATGTTGGACAGTAAATATTGGACAGTCGTACCGCCTTGGTGCAGATCGCGCCAGCATGTCAACTTCATCCATAGGCAAGGAAGCCTTCATGGTTGCCATCCATCCGGCAAATGATCTGGGTGCTCTGAAAAATCTAGGTTCCACGGCAAGAGGATCCCAGCCTGCTTGGTGGCCTCCATCTGGGCGGCAACAGGGAACTGTGGCCCCTCTGCAACCTCTGGGGCTGGTTGCTTTGGAAGGTTTGGCCACCTGGGGAGATCGCCTGTTGGGCTTGGATCGGGTGAGGGGCTATTTGGTGGAAATTCAAGAGCACAACACCCTGCTGCTCAATCCCCATCATGTCCATTCTTTCCAAGGCGCTTACGGTTTGTGGGTAGAGTCAGAAGGGGATCAAGCGTGGATTTGGCTCAGTCGGGAGCAAGAGGGGCAAATCTTGCGCATTCCCATGTCCGCTCTGCAGCAACCGGGATCCCTGGAAGCCTTTCCAGTGTGTAGGTGCCCCTACCCTATCGAAGGGATCGCCCTCTGGAGCGATCCCCACACGGGAAACCGCTACCTCTATGCCACCTGCTACCGACGGGAAAAAATCCTGCAACTGGATCCCAGCCGTGGCCTTATTGTGCAGGAGATGCCTGCCCCTGGGGTTGGCCGAGAACAGATTGCGGTGCAGGGAGACTACCTCTGGGTGAGTGATCGGGTGGAAGAGACGATCTACGTGCTGGAGCGCCAGACCGGGCGAGAACTGGCCCGTATCCTCACCCCTTCTCCTGGGCCAACAGGCTTGGCCCATTGGCGGGGGCAACTCTGGGTGGCCTATGCCCACGAAGAAGCCTACATCCACGACAACCCCAACGCTCCAGATCCCTTGTCGGTGGCCCTGCGCGATAAAACCTGGGTGGCCCCCCTACGCCTGCGGCCTTTGGATCCCCCTAGCTCCCCCGACCCCTCTGGCGGCAGTGGAACCGAGGCCGAGGATTCCCCCAGTGCCTGTCCGGTAGTTTTTCAGCCCCAGTGTCTGGGGGAACGCGCCACCTACACCCTCTCCCACGGCTATCGGGTGGAGCTGACCTATGTGGAAGAAATTGCCCAAGAAGAGCCGCGCTTCCTGCCCGATTTGGTCTGGCGAATTGCCTTGCCCTGCAACAGCCTTCGCCAACGGGTGCGCAGCCTGCACTGGGTAGGTCTGCCGTTTGAAGTGGAAGAGCAATCTGGCCAACAGGTGGCGGTGTTTTCGCTGGGATCCCTGGGGGCCCATGAGGTGCGCTTGTTTGGCTGGCGGGCGGTGCTGGATCTCTACAGTATCAAGTACTGCATCGATCCACTGGATGTAGAGGCTGCCGTCGTGCCCCCAGACCTACGGGATCGCTACTTGGTGGACGATGACTACCTGGCCATGGACACCTCGATTGTTCGAGAGGCAGCGCGGCGGGCCGTCGGCAGCGAGACCAACTTGCTGCGCAAAATGCTCAATATCCGGGCCTATGTTTACGACAAGCTCTCCTACCGGGTCACCTCTCGCATTGATCCGCCGGATGAGGTTTTGCGGCGTGGCTCCGGTTCTTGTGGCGAATATGTGGGGGTGCTGTTGGCTTTGGCCCGCCTCAATGGGATCCCTTGCCGCACGGTGGGGCGCTACAAATGCCCACCTCATCCAGAACTGAAAGGGATCCCGCTGTTTCCCCAGTACAACCACGTGTGGATTGAGTTTTATCTGCCCGGCTGGGGTTGGGTGCCGATGGAGTCGAACCCCGACGATCGGGGGGAGCGCCCCTATTCGCAGCGCTACTTCATGGGCTTGCCCTGGACCCATGCCGAGATCGCCAAAGGGATCCCTTTCGAGACGATCAACACCGACCAAGCCTCAATTGGGGAGCTGGCCATTAACCATGTGCAGTTTCGCATCTTAGAAGAAATTTGAAAGGCGAATAGAGTGAGAAAACGGGCCTGAGATTGGCCAACACTGCTCCGGGAGTGATTTTTGCCGAAGATAACAATGTGGCTCCTGATGTGGTGTGGGTAAGCCGCTCTCGGCTGAGAACAGCGTTAGGGGCGGATGGCAAACTGATACATTTACGCTGAACACTGCTGAGCGTTACTGCTCAGCGGTGAAGCGATAGCATTCTGTCCGTTTCCGTTGTCACTACGCGACGCTGACGCGACCGCGTCAGCGGGACGGAGTCCAAACAGAAAGGCGGTATCCCGCAAAGCTCTGAGCATAACACCCAGAGCGCCTTGCCAATCTCGTGGT
>NZ_JBSSBR010000010.1:0-83281 GCF_054059035.1 Thermostichus sp. MS-CIW-36 | reverse complement strand
ATAGGCTACCACGAGATTGGCAAGGCGCTCTGGGTGTTATGCTCAGAGCTTTGCGGGATACCGCCTTTCTGTTTGGACTCCGTCCCGCTGACGCGGTCGCGTTAGCGTCGCGTAGCGACAACGGAAACGGACAGAATGCTATCGCTTCACCGCTGAGCAGTAATGCTTAGCAGTGTTCAGCGTAAATGTATCAGAAAAACCTAAACTAGGGGTGAGTGAGCTGCTGCCGAGATCCCTATGGTGCCCCTGATCATCGACTGTGACCCTGGCCAAGACGATGCGGTAGCTCTGCTGCTGGCTATGGCGTCGCCAGAAGAGCTGCAATTGCTGGGCATTACCACGGTGGCTGGCAATGTCTCCTTGGACAAAACCAGCCGCAATGCTCGACAGATCTGTGAATTGGCCGGTCAGCCGCAGATGGGGGTGTATGCTGGCTGCCCCCGACCTCTCTTGCGCCCTCTGGAAACCGCCGAGCAGGTGCATGGCAAAACCGGGATCGATGGAGCGGATCTGCCGGAGCCCCAGATGCCTTTGGGATCCCAGCATGCAGTGCCCTATCTCATCGAGACGCTGATGGCTGCCCCTGAGCCGGTTACCTTGGCTTTGCTGGGCCCGATGACCAACTTGGCAGTGGCCCTGGTGCAGCAGCCCCGGATTGTGGAGCGCATCCAGCGGCTGGTGTTTATGGGGGGATCCGCCTTTGAGGGGAATGTTACCCCGGCAGCCGAGTTCAACATCCTCACCGATCCCCACGCCGCCCAGATCGTGCTCAGCGCCGGGATCCCGGAGGTGGTGATGCTGGGCTTGCACGTCACCCAACAGGTCCTCAGCACGCCGGAGCGGATTGAGCGCATCCGCGCCCTGGGCACCCGCGTTGGGCAGACGGTGGCCAATATGCTCACCTTTTACGGTAAGGTCGACGTAGAACGCTACGGGCTACCGGGAGGGCCATTGCACGACCCTTGTGTGATTGCCTATCTGTTACAGCCGCAGTTGTTCGAGCTCAAGCCCTGCTACGTCGAGGTGGAAACGGCTAGCCCCTTGAACCTGGGCCGGACGGTGGTGGATCGCTGGGGATCCAGTGGTCGCCTCGCCAATGTTCAGGTGGCTTTTGGGGTGGATGCCCAGGGGTTTTACCACCTGCTCACCGAGCGCCTGGGCCGTTACCGATAACTCTGATAGTTCTGATCCTTGAGGCCAGATCCGAAGGTGGAGAATCCCAGCGCCGTCCAACGTGCCAAGCTGGAGTGGGTGAACCTGCCCACCGCCGTCACCCTGCTGCGGCTGGCAGGGATCCCTTTTGTTTTGCTGGGCCTGAGCCTGCGATCCCCACTGGGGGAGAGGTTGGCCCTCTGGGCGTTCCTGTTGGCGGCGGCAACCGATTGGCTGGATGGCCATTTGGCCCGCCGTTATGGGCTGGTAACGGATGTGGGCAAGGTTTTGGATCCCTTGGTGGATAAGCTGCTGGTGTTGGCGCCGCTGCTGGGCCTGCTGGAACTGGGGCGGATCCCCGCTTGGGGAGTGTTTTTGCTGGTGGGGCGGGAGCTGGCCATCGCCGGCTGGCGGGTCAACCAGAGCCAGATCCGCGGCGCCAATCTCTGGGGCAAAGCCAAGACGGTAACCCAAATCCTGGCCATTGCTTTGCTGATTCTGGGGTGGCCGGGAGGGATCCCTTGTTTTTGGGTGGCGGTGGTTCTCACCCTGATCTCGGGCCTGACCTACTTGCACGCCGATCATCCCCATCATGCGAAGTCACCCGGCAGGTCATAACCTCTGTCAGATCCCCCCGCCCCTCGCCGACAGAGGAGACACCCCACCTGAGCAGCGCATCCTCGGCCTAGATCCAGGTCTGGGAACCATGGGTTTTGGTTGCATTCTGGCGGGATCTGCGGGGTTGAAACCTGTGGATTATGGGGTGATCAGCACCCCCAGCCAACACTCGATGCCGGAGCGGCTGCAAACGCTGCACGAGGATTTGAGCCAGTTGCTGCGCCAACTGCGCCCGCATCAGGTGGGGCTGGAAAAACTTTTTTTCTACAAAATGGGCAATACCATTGCCATCGCCCAAGCCCGCGGCGTGATCCTGCTCACCTTGGCCCAGCATCATCTGCTGCCGGTGGAGTTTACGCCCGCCCAAGTCAAGCAAAGTTTGACGGGCTACGGACGCGCCGACAAGCAGGCTGTACAAGCTGCTGTGGCCCGGGAACTCAACCTGCCCAGCTTGCCCCGCCCGGATGATGCCGCCGATGCCTTGGCGATTGCCATCACGGTCTGGCACCACCGCTTCTCTTGAGGGATCCCGTCCCTGTCCAATCCCCTGCCTTCGGCAGGAGGTGAAAGATGTTAGCGTTGAGTAGCTAAAAAAGTTCGGTGCTGCAGCATTAGCTCCACAAACTCCCGGAAGAGGTGATCGGCATCATGAGGGCCGGGGCTGGCTTCCGGGTGATACTGCACGGAAAACAGGGGCAGGTGACGGTGGCGGATCCCGGCTACGGTGTGGTCATTCAAGTTGAGGTAGGTGATTACCACCCCATCGGCGGGGATCGAAGCGGCATCCACCGCAAATCCGTGGTTCTGGCTGGTGATCTCCACTTGCTTCTCCAACCCGCAAGGGTGGTTGAGGCCGCGGTGGCCAAACTTGAGCTTGTAGGTGGATCCCCCTAGGGCCAAACTGAGAATCTGATGGCCCAGGCAGATCCCAAATAGGGGCTTCCCGGTTTGCAGCAGCGCTTGCGTGGTGCGGATGGCAGTCGTCTCAGCGGCGGGATCCCCTGGCCCATTGGAGAGGAAGATCCCATCGGGGTTGTAACTCAAAATCTGCTCCGGGCTGGCATTGGCCGGCAACACCATCACCCGACAGCCATAGCGGGTAAGGCGGCGCAGAATGTTGCGCTTAACGCCGAAATCCAAGGCCACCACCCGCAGGGGCGGCTCCGGCACTGGGATCCCTTGGCTGCGCCCATAGTCCCAGTCGGCGGGGGTAGGTTCCAGCCACTCGTAGGGTTCGGGAGTGGTCACCTCCGCCACCAGGCTCAACCCCTGCATGGAAGGCGCCAGGCGCACCTGCCCCAACAAAACCTGGGGATCCAAAATCTCCGTGGAAAGGGCCCCGTTCATCACCCCCTGGGAGCGCAGCCGCCGCGCCAAAGCCCGCGTGTCCACCCCGGCAATGGCCGGGATCCCATGCTGTTGCAGATAGTGGGGAAGGGTGGAAGTAGCCCGCCAAGAGCTGACCATGCGAGACACATTGCGGGCAATCACCCCCGCGACTTGGGGCCGAGCCGATTCTTCGTCCAGCTCATTCACTCCGGTATTTCCCAGCTCAGGGCAGGTGAAAGTAATGATCTGCCCCCGGTAGCTGGGATCGGTGATCACCTCCTGGTAGCCGGTCATGCCCGTGTTAAACACCACCTCGCCCACCGCCGTGCCCGGCGCCCCAAAAGACCAACCGGCAAAGGAAGTGCCATCCGCCAGCACCAGCAAAGCAGGCTGACGAGATTGCCAAGGAAAGGTTTTTTCCTGAAGGATTGGGGAAGAAGGGGCCATGCGCTACCCAAAAACATCGGCCTGACCATCCTACCCCCTTTCAAGGAGGTTGCAAGGCTGGCTAGTCTTCCGCATCTGCTCCGCCCGCACAAGCCGGGTCGTTGTCCTTGCGGATGGTGCCTATCAAGGTGCTCACCACCACGCAGCGGTTTTCCCCCTGAGAGTAGGTGCTGCTGACTACAAAGCGACCCAGTTGACGGGCCCGGCCATCGGATTCAAAAACCGCCCTTCCGTCATTGAAGGTGTTGGCTACAGTTACAAAATTATTCAGGCGAATTCGCTGACAAGGGGTGGGTTCATCGCAAAGGCCCTCCCCATCTTGGATGACCAGAGTCGGAACGATCGGATCCGAATTGTCCACCTGCACCACCCAAGCTCGGCCCAGGAGAGAAGCCCTGGCGTTGGTGCGGGCAGTGCGCAAGGCTCGCTCCACCCTGTTCTGCGCATCCTCAAGCTGGATCCGCGCCCAGATGTTGATCCCAGAGGGAACGGCCAGCACAGCCAAGATGCCGATGATGACAATAACCGCCAAGACTTCTATCAGCGTAAAGCCCCTTGTCTGGGCAGGTGCAATCCGTCTAGATCCGCTCACCGAGGCCAGCATAGGCAGGAATCCCCCCTCTGGGCAAGTCATATGGGCTTGACTAGGCTTGACGATTGAACACACCACGGGCCAAAACTTGAGTTTGCATCGCCGTCAAGTACCGCGACACCTGTTCCGCATCGACACTCGTCGCATCTTGAATGTAGCGCCGGAACAAACCAGGGTTGGAGCGTTCCATAGCGGTTGCTGTAATGTTCACAATCACATCTTGGGGAAGGCTCGCAGAGCCACCGCGCCGGACACAGACATAAAAACCCACATCGTTCTGATTGACCCCCAACCCCGAGAAGGTAACCCCGTTGGGTCGGCCTCCTCCAAAGGCATAGCCCTGTGGGCAAGGGGGAGCAACCTGGGGGCTGTCCTGCCGGCTGCTGAAGATGTTGGAGACCAGAGTTACCAGTCGATTACCTTGATTGCCTGCCCCAGCAATGGGAGTTTGGCGAGCCCTAGCTTGCTCAGAGGGCCAAACCAGAAAGCCTTCCCGGAAGGGATCCGGATCCTCGACAAAAAATCGGCTGCGCTCAGTGCATGTGTCATTAAGAGGTTGCAACTCAAACCTAGCAATGCGCGCATTACCCTCCCAGGGGGTGCTGCCGTCTGGGTTACCGGCGTTGTTGTAGTTGCGCTGCAAGTAATACACAACCAAGGTGTAGATGTTGCGGCGGCTGCGAATGTTTTCCCAATCAGATTGGGAAATGCCTGAAGGTCTTTCCTTCAAAGTTACTCGGCCTTCTCGGATTTGTTGCAACGTCGGAGGGCCTTGATAGCAATCGCGTGGGATCGGATTCAGCTTCCAAAAAGCGACAACCGGAACGGCACCATCGGGGCGGCGAATCCATCCAGGAGTGTAAAGCCGCTCGATGAGATCCGGCGTTCCATTACCGTTGGGCTGTTCCGCATCGTTGTAAATGTAGAGAGCTTCCGCCAGATCCTGCTGAATATACCGCATGGCTTGCGTCAGCTCCGCCTGCACTTGGGTGCGCCCTGTCTCTTCCCGATCCACCCGCATGGTTTCGATGACGATCATGCCGGTGGCCAGCAGAAAGATCGAAGCCATCAGCAGCGCAGCCAGCAGCTCAATGAGGGTAAACCCCGCACTCTGATTAACCCTCCGGCGTAAGACCTTGAACATAGGGAAACACCACTACCTTATATCTTGTAAATCCAGAGAGGGATCCTGCCAATCCGCCTCAGGGCAATGAGCTAGGGGCTGCCGGGCAGAGGAAATGCCTCACAGTTGCTGGCTGGGATCCCACCCCTGGCTCGAACGTCGGCCAAAACGGCGCGGCAAACATCCCCCAAATTGGCAGCCAGGTTGACTTCCACAATCGAGCTGGCCATGGGAAAGAGCCACACATCGGCATTGGCCAAGTTCTGATTGGCGGAGACCGACTCGGTTCGCAACCCAGGAAGGGCCTGTCGGGTCGCTGGGTCAAAAGAAAAGCGGTGGTAAACCCTCACCCCTATCAGGAAGGTGCAGGGAACCCCCGCAATCACGGTGTTGTTGCGTCGGTCAATACAATCTCCACCACCACTGCGAAAGGTTTGAATGACATATTCTTCAGGGTTGCGTCCTGGCAACTGAATTTGAGCCAAGCGAATCGAATAATTGTCCCCGTTAGTATCCATAGTGGCCGGTGCTGGGGTACTTGCCAGGGGATTCGCTCCAACTCTGGGCAGACGGGCCAACTGAGCCGGGTTCTGAAAGGCAACTGGGTTAGCGGCCAGCTCCAGGTCAACCAGCGTGCGGATCCGATCCACCTCGGCCTGGGCCAGTTGATTGGCTACCTCCACGCGCTCGGTCATGGCCCGCCGATAGGCAACCAAGGTAAGGGCAGGGGCAAGGGCAGTCATGGCAATAGCCACGATAATCACGGAGGCCAAGACCTCTATGAGAGTGAAGCCCTCTGCTTCCAATTGCTGCCGCAAAAGCCGCCACTTTTTCATATCCCCTCCCGTGTTTGCCTGCTGCCCCTACTTTGAATTTACCCCCAGCTTGGGAAGTCAATATCAGTTGAATTCGTTGCAGCCTCCAATCTGAGCAGCAGCCTGTAGAGGAACACCTGGCTGCTGTTGCAAGGCACAGCGCAGCCGCCGCACATACGGATCCTGAGGATCCAGCTCTCGCAAGAACTCGGTGCGGGTATTGGAGGGGAATTGGAAGCGGGCCGACACCGCGCTGGGACGACGGGCAATTTGCAGACCCACGTCGTAGCCGAAGCGGCGGTTGGGTGGGTAGTAGTAGTCGTAGCCCCGCACAAAGGTTGGATCGGCTACCAGATCGGGTGGCTCAAAGCTGTGCTGCAGGAAGGGGCCGGTAGCATAGGTGCTGTAGTTGAGCTGGATCATCGAGCCGCTGAAAAAGAGGTTGACATCTCTCCACAGCTCGTTGAGGCGCAGGAAGTTGTGCATGCCCCCGCCCGTCTGATCCAGCCGAGACGGGATCACACCGCTGATGGCAATGGCATTTACCCGCGTTTCCCTGGCCGGCTGGAGCTGCCGGTTTTGGGTGCCGTTGTCGTTGCGGCGGCGCTGGTTCAAGTCGGCTGCGGCTGGGGCCAGCTCCTGGAAGCGCGGGATCGGAATGGGCCGACGGGTCACCTCGTCCAGGATCACCCCCAGCACGGGGTTGCTGCCTGCAAAGCCGGTGGTGGGTTGATTGATGCTGAGAGTGTACGGCTCCACATCCACCCAGACCAGGCCATCGCCATCGCCGCCGTTACGGTCGATCTGAACCTGGATGGTGTTGCCGTTGGGCTTGACGTAGAAGCAGAGGCCATTGCGAATATCTTCACTGCCCTTGTGGTTAATGTAGTATCCGTCCGCATACTTGGACGCGGGAGTGTAGGCTTGGATCGCGGCGCTTTTGTTGACGCGGGCGTAAGGGTTGAGCGCCATCTGGGGTTGGATCTCTAGCTCTGGCCGATCCGGCAAGTCTAACCCAAACAGTGGATCCCGCTCCAAAACATTTGAAGGCTCCTCCAGATCCCAAATGCCATTCTTGTTGAGATCCTCGAAGGTAGGATCGGCACCTTTAGGAGAGGTACGCAGAGTGCTGGGTCGGCTGGCACCCGTGTAGGCGGTGTACTTGAAGCGGTCGTTGAAGTTGGGGCGAAATACCCCCGGCACCCAGAAGCCACCGTCTGAGGGAGTGACCTGTTCATCGCCACAGCGAATTTCTCCACTGCCGTTGAGCAGTTGCCGCCGCAGTTGCCGGGCCCAGTCATCGGTACCCACAGCAGGAGTTCCAGAAATCTTAGCTCCAATATTCTCAGCAGGGCGGATGCCCGGCTCTTTGCTGGGGTTGGCTATCTGAGAGGGCAAATTGCCCTTCAGGCCATTGCGGGCAGCATAGGCCGGTTCGCCAAACATCCAATTGAAGGCCGCCTGCAGAGCCTCGGCAGGGTTGGGCCACTTGGGTGGCTTGGGCGCCCCGGCTTTCACTTCCAGCACCGGGGAAAGCTCCGGCTGCAGAGCGATCGTCACGCCTTCGGCAGAAGCCGCGGCCACCATGTTCACGCCAATGGTCTCCGGCTCCGGATCCGCTTGGATTTCCCAGACGGGGCGCAAATCCACCGTGTTGGGCTTGGCCGCCATCCACTCGCCGAAGGGGCTCTTGCCGGGAGCCTCAGGGGCAAAGGTACCTGGCCCACAGGGCTTGCCGGTACAGGTAATCGTCTGGCTCTCGGTTTTGTTGGCCGGACAGGTGGGGCTGTTATTGGGGCCTTTGGTGCCAGTACGGGTTTGGTTGAGCGGCTGGCTAGTGCCGCAGGCAATGGTAAGACTGCTACAGTCAGGAGTCCAAGGCCCAAAGGTGTAGTCATTGCAAATGGCCGGGCAGGTGACCGTTTGGGTTTCTATAGTAGTGGTGGTTCCGCAGCTCGACGTGCAGGTCTTGGTGCGGGTTTGGGTCACTTGCAGGCCGCCGTTGGCCACCGTACACTGAGGAGTCCAGCCTGTGTAGGTGCAGGTAGCCCCCGGAGGCTGGCAGGTGATGGTTTGGCGTTCAGTTTCGACAAAGGGGCTTTGGCTGCGACAGAGCGGCGTTACCGTGCGGGTGCGGGTTTGGGTGATGCTGGTGCCGCTACACTGCTGCTGCGGGGTACACTGAGGCGTCCAATCTGACCAAGGCCCGTAGTTGTACTGAGGGTAGCAGGTGATCGTCCGAGTTTGCGGTGTTGGCGGAGTGCCAGGGCAACCGGCAGGCAAGGTGGCAGTTCTGGTTTGGGTAATAGTGGTTTGCTGACAGATGTTGGGGTCACACGCAGGAGTCCAGCCTGTCCAGATGGGATCGCAGTTGAGGGTGACTTTGCAGTACTTCTGATTGGCCACCAGAGGTTTAGTCTGATCCGGCTGGCAAGGTTGGTTCACCCCCTGCAGCGGCTTCAGGTACCGCAGGTCGTAGTCTTCCAACTCGCTGCCATCGCGGGTGGCAAAGCGCAGGGAGGCACCGCCGGTATTTTCGTAAGTTTGGATCTCCACCAAGTAGGGCGAGGGCTGGGATGGATCCGCGCACTCCAGCTCTAATCGCAGGGTGACCAGGTTACCGCCGCTATCCTGCCAGGCTTCGGCACCCGCAGCATTGGGCCCTAGGCTGAGCGGAGTTCCGTTCCAGGCTCCATTGTTGACAAAAGTGGCACTGGAGCCGTCCCGCCGTCGAATGATCAGCCGCACGCCGTCGTCGCCGTTGAGAATGCGGTAGCTCTGCAGGCCCGACCAACGGGGATACAGCTCCCCTACCCAGCGCACCACGAAAAAGTCGTTGCCGTTGTTGTTGCCGCTGTTTGTCCCACCACTTCTGCGCCGCCAGCAGGAGCGCTGGAAGTTGAAGTGACTTGGAAAGTTGAGGTCATCCGCGTCGATGGGCAGGTTCGGCAGGCTGTTGTTGCCATCGGGCTCCCCACAACTGGGCATCCAGAACCAATCGCCGCGATCCCGCCGATCAGGGCTGCCAGGCGGTAGTGACAAACGGCAGAGGGGCTGCAGGATGTCAGACAAAGAGCCGTTGCAAGTGGGGAAGTTACTATATAGCAAACGCTTGAAAGGCGAGTGAGAGTTCAGCAATGTGCTAGTGCCAAAAAAGTACTGGAAGCCGCCCCACCCAGGGAAACCGCTGCCGCTGCGGGCAAAGGGGGCCAGGTTGGTCGGGTTATCGATAGCATTGCGCACGCAGGCCCAGCGTTGGTCGTTGGTGCCACTTGGATTACAGGTAGGCGCATCGGTGGTATAGCCATTGTTGTACTGACCAATGGCATTAGGTACTCCTTGCGCCGGGAACACCGGATCCGGCCAGCGCACTGCCCGCAGGTAGGGCAGGTTGGCCTCTTGGGCGTTTCCGGGCAGGGGGCCTACGGCTCCGCTGGTGGCAAACCCTGTTTCGCGGTTGTACCGGTTCTGCGGGCTGGTTATCCAGCCGTTGTAGTACTCGGCCAGCAACCCAGAGCCACCAGGGCTCGGGCAAGGCCCAGGTGGAGCTACCATCACCCAGCGGGAGGTATCCAGCACCGGGTTGCCCAAAGCGGAGATGCGGGTGCCGAAGTTGGCATAGCCCACATCGGGTGCCCGCAAGGGCCGCACTGCCGGCACGCCACCGCCCGCCGTTCTGTCATCGTTATTGGGATCCGAATCGGCGTTGTCGAAGGGAGCCAGAATGGTGTCGCGGGCAAACACATCCGGCCAACCCGGCTGGTTGAGGTTGTCGCCCAGGTTCTGGGCCCCGTTCGTGTTGTCGAAGCGCAGAACGCCAGCGCTGTTGGGATCCGGAGCCGGCCAGTTGTTGCCGCGGATTACCAGGGCCTGGTTGAGGAAGGAGGTGTTGAATCCCAGGTTATCCCTGTCCTTCTCACCCCTGAGACAGCCGTAGTAATCCCACCGCCGAGGGGCTGATGCCCGCCCACCGTTGTAGTCCTGCCCGGGGTTGTAGTTAACGCCGCCGCCATTGAGGGTGCCATCCTGGACAAAGGCATCATCAATGCTGCCATCGCAGAAATCGGCAGAGAGGATGTTCACCGAGTCGCCCAACACGTCGCTGGGCCGCCAGAGATCCTCCGCCGCCCGGGCAAAGCGCCGGTCTTCCCGGTCTTCATTGGATCGGGATCGCCGCCGCCCGTAGAAGTTGCTGTAAAGACCGTCTGCTCCGAAGGCAAGGCGAGTGGTAAACTCCTCCAGGGGCTCGCCGCTCTTCGTCTGATGCAGGTTAAAGTCCCCTTGGATATAAACGGGGTTGTCGGAAACGAAGGAGAGGCCAAAAATCGCGTCATTAGGGTTGAACCCGCCGCGGGCCAGCACCGCCCCGTTGCGCAGCCGGAAGCCGTAGGGCCGCCGATCCGGATCGGCATAGTAGTCCACCGGTTTGGGGCTGAGTCCACCTGGATTGGAAACAGGGGGATCCCAGACCGTTTGGTTGTTAGCCGTGCCGCGACCTGGCTGACCGGCGTTCATAATACCGGCGCTGCCCAAAGTGCCGCGGGCGTTTGCGTTGTGCCAGCTGGTTAGGTAGCTATCAAAAGTGCCCAAGGGTGGGCGGGCAATGGCATCTTCCCGCACTGCATCTTCCCGGAAGGCGTAGAAAATGCCCCCTTCTCGACCTTCGCCAATGCCGGCAGGCAGCCAAGTATCCCAAGTATCCCCAGTATCCCCGTTAATCAACCCCCTGGCCTGTCCGTTGACGTTGTTGGTCAGCAGGGCCAGGTCAATGTTCAGCGCCCGCACCGCCATCGCCTCGCGGCCATCGTAAAAGACAGAATCTTTGAAGGGCACGCGATGACACTGGTTACCAACCCGAATCAGCTCAAACTGGTTGCTGTTGGGGCCAGCAGCAGTGCAATCGGCTGGGGCATGGGGCAAAGCCCAGTTGCCAATTCCAGAACGGGGCTGCAGAGCAACCTCGTTTAAGTTGGTTACAGCCTGATAGCTGACTGTGCTCGGAAGGAAGGAGTAAGCGCTGCGCCGCTCCGTTTCCAGGGTATCCGTCTGGTTGAAACTGGTGGTCGGGAAGATGTAGCGCAGCGGCAGATAAAACCGATTGGCCGCCTCTCGGTTCCCAGCTCGGCTGGCTTGAATGTCGTTCCAGAGGGTTTGAGCCGCTGGATCCCCGGCATTGGCAGCCGCCTCAATGCGGAGCATGTTGTCGGCCAGCATGCCCAACATGCAGCCTGCCGTTTGCAGTGTCGATTGATCCGCCAAGCTGAGGTTTGTCGGGTTTTCAATGATTCGCCGCAGCTCCGAGAAGTTGCCAAAAGCCGTAATAAACGGATCCGGGTGAATGCGGCCCGCTTCTTGCTTGGGTGGATAGGCCCCATCGGGATCGCCGGCAAAATTGGCCAGGTTCGTCAAAGCTGTCCACAGGGGCGTCCCAGGACGCAGCCGCTCACGCATGGGCGCAGGGTCATATTCCCAGACATTGGTGCCCTGCCCGGTGAAGAAGTTGATGCCCAATTGATTGGCTTGGTTGCCTGTGGGGAACGTGGAAGCCCGCTGCAAACTCCAGGGAGAGCCTGGGTGGGCCACCGTAGCCAGGCAGGCTATCGGAAAGCGGCCATCTCTGTGGCTGTAGTGGTAAACGGCAGTGGCCTGCACCGCCGCTGGGTTATCTCGCAGGGTTAGCCGTTGCCGCGCCTCGTTGCTGATGAAAATGGCCTGTAACTTGGTGGGATCGTTGGGATCCCCGGTGGGCACCAAAGGCAAAGGCAAAGAATCGGTGCGAGTCAGCTCCAGCCGCTGGCCCACGATCACCCGCAGCCCTTCCACGCGGGCCCGCCGCTCCCAATAGCCATCCAAGCCCACCTCGGAAAGGGCGCCTGGGGGTGGGTTGTCTTGCGTTAGAGATTCCCTCTGGTTGTTCTGAGCATCCCCAGGGATCGGAGCACCAGCACTGACACCAAACGTTTGAGTAAAGGTGTCCACATCGCAGCCCCTTGCCGGGTCAGGGCTGACCGGTGGGCGGTCATAGCTGGCCTTGGGGCCAAAGCGGTTGTCGGCCCGGTAAACATCGTCCACGTAGGGGGGGCAGACTTGGTCTTCCGTTGACTGAAAGCCGCCTGCTTGAACTCGTCCTGGTGGGCCACTCGCTGAATTCCGCTTGACATTAATTGGAGAGACTGACCATCCCGCTGGATCCTGGGCGTAGGTTCCGCGGGTGCGAATGCGGCCAAAAAGCTGTAGCTCCAGCGGATCCAGAGCTACCATCTCAGGAGCTGCGGTGTTTTGAACCGAATCGAAATTGAGGTTATTCAGGCGGGGAAGGGGCGTACTTGGCGGCACATCCGCCACGCCGGGGTGGGCATCAAAAATTAGGGTGTCGCTTGCATCCTGCCCGGCATAGCCGATAGCCCCTGCCACCAGCTCGCCAAAGGCTGTAATTTCAGAGTTATCGACAGGCATGTAGAAGCAAGACTGCTCGGAGCTGATGGTGAAAGCTCGGAACAAATTGTTGCTGGCGTAACGGAAAAAGAGGCTGCCCCCCGCGTAGATGGCACCGTTCCAGTTGTAGCCAGGAGTGAAGAAATACTCTAGGTCGCCGCGGCTGAAGGCTCCCCATTTGTTAAGCAGATCCCTCCGCCGATCCTGCTGAAATTGCAAAGCCGAAATGGCACGGGTGGTGGAGTCGGCTCCCTCAATGGGCAAAGTTACAGCGTACACCTGAAAGGGCTTGTACAACGCAGAGCCAACCTGGAACCAATCCCCCACGTTGGGGTTGACCGTCTGTTCAGCCGGAGAATCGGTACACCCCGCCAAGGCCGAACCCTGCAGTGGCCCACTGCGGATCAGCAGCCGCCGCGCCCGCTCGGTATCCGTCAGGTTAGCCTCAAAGTCGCTGCCGGCAGCCCGACGGGTGTTCAGAATAGTATAAACCGTTACGGAGTCATTGATGCCATTGTTGTCGGTATCCGCCAAGAACCACCAAGCGGGCGCCTGAACCCGGACGTTCAAGTTTTGTCCCGGATTTTGCGGATCCTCCACCTGAATGTTGGTGGCGATCACGAACTGAGTTTCGTCGGGGAGGATGTAGGGCTCATCGGGATCCCGAGGAAGCAGACCCCCTGCCCCATCGTTGATGAGGGCTGCGGCAAATTGCGCATCCGTCGGGGCGCTGTTGGGCAGGCGGGGATCCCGAACTAGGTACTCGATCTTAGCTCTAGCCCGGTCAATGGCCGTATTCAGTTGTCGGCTAATGGTTTGCCCCGCTCGTTCCACCTGGGTTTGGATGCTGCGCTGAGTGGAGCGGGTCAGCAGCCCCACCGTCACCAAGCTCAAGACCAGCACGATCAAAATGGCAACCGGCAGGACAAAGCCCCGCTCTCGAATCTTGCGCTGATCCACCCGTGCTTTCAAAGAGGCGAGCAAGCGCAGGGTGAGCTTGAGCAGCAGCGTGGAAGGAGCAGACATACCGTATCTCGGACAACGTGAAGGGGAAGGCGGCACCCCAGGGATCCCTGTCAAGATGCCAAGCTAGCAACAGTATGGCGGTGATCATGGCCGCCGCAAATCCCCACCTCTGGGGGGAATCCCCAAGCCCTTTCTCCAATTCACAAGATCCCCAGTTGCTGCGCCTTGAGCAGGGCGGTGACACGGTCGCTAGCATCCAGCTTGCGGTAGGCGGCGCTGGCGTATTCTTTGACGGTTTCGATGCTTAGGCCCAGACGGCGGGCAATCTGTTTGTTGGCCAGGCCCTCGCTCATCAGTTGCAGCACACACAGCTCGCGGGGGGTGAGCTTGGGCAGCTCCTGTCGGGCAGGCAGCCAGTCTCGTTCGGGGTTGGACAAAATCTGACGGATGACGCGGGCCAATTCCGCCGGGTCGGTCTCTTTGGAAAGGTAGCCTTTGGCCCCGGCGCGGCGGGCTGCCTCAATCAGACCCGGCTCCTGAAAGGTGGTCATCATCACCACCACCACCGGCAGACCCAGCTCGGTGATGTGCTGGCAGGCGGCGATCCCATCCCCATCCGGCATGCGCACATCCAAAATGGCTACGTCGATGGGGCAACTGCGACAATGGTGGACGGCCTGGGATCCCGTCTCGGCTTCGGCCACCACCTCAAATCCTTGGGCTTGCAGGGCAAACTTCAGCCCCAGCCGGAAGAGGGGATGATCGTCGGCAATGAGAACGCGGACAGGGGAAGTCATGGCAGGGGATCCCAGCCGAGGGGGTGCTGGTTTTAATCTGCCCAAGGGGGGATCCCAAATCAAATGGCGGAGCAAGCGGTAACTCTTGGTCAAGATCCTTCTTTCACGAAAACCATGCCCCAAGCACTAGGGTTGAAGGCGGGATCCAGTCGGGTTTGGGCGTTGTACAGAGCGCCCGTCAGGTCTGCCCCCTCCAGAAAAGCGCCTCGCAGGTCGGCCCCCCGCAGATCGGCATTGTGTAACTTGGCCCCTGTGAGGTCGGCGCCGGTGAGGATGGCTCGACGCAAGTCGGCCCCGCTTAAGTTGGCCACCTGCAGATTGGCACCCGTCAGATCTGTCTGCTGCAGGTTGGCCTGCGCCAGATCGGCTTCCCACAAGAAAGCCCCTGCCTGAGCTGAGCCACTCAGATTGGCCCCTCTCAAATCGGCCAAGTTGAGGATCGCTTGGGAGAGGTCGGCAGCTTGGAGATTGGCCTGTCTGAGGATCGCTTCTTTTAGGTTGGCCCCCCTGAGGTCAGCTCCCGGCAGTTCTGCCCCCGTCAGGTCGCAGGCGGGGCAATCTTTGCTGGGAAAAACAATTTGGGAGCGGCCCAGTTGGGCATCCAACTCCAGTTGGGCAAAGGCCGCAGCCGTCGGGATCCCCAGCGCCAACAGCGCTCCCGACCAGAGGCGACTTCCCCTCATCAAGGGCTTTACAGGTTGGAGCCGTGCCCATCCCATGGTTTTCACCGGGATCCCCTCCTACTGCTGATGGTAGCCGCTCTGGCCCATTTCCCCAGGGATCCCCCATATCTTGAGGAGCGCCACTAGCTCTGTTGCGGCTGGCAGTGGGGGCAAAAGTGGGCCGAACGCCCTGCCAGCTTCATCCGCTGAATTGGGGTGCCACAGAGGCGACAGGGATCCCCTTCCCGACCGTACACCCACGCTTGCCCTTGATAGTTGCCGTTGAGCCCACGCAGATCCCGGTAATCCCGCAAGGTGGTGCCCCGCTGCTCCAGCCCGGCCCGTAACACCTCGATCAAAGCTTCTCGCAGGCGTGCCTTGGCCACATCCGAAAGCTGAACTGCTGGCGTCAAGGGGTGAATGCCGCTCAGAAACAGGGCTTCGTCGGCGTAAATGTTGCCCACCCCGGCTACCAGCGATTGATCCAGCAGCGCGGTTTTAATAAGACGGCGGCTCTTCTGCAGGGCAGCCTGGAAATAGGCCTCAGAAAAAGCTGGCGAAAAGGGCTCCGGCCCCAAAGTCTGCAGGGTGGGGATCACCGCCTCCAGCTCAACACCGGCAGGCACCAGCCACATCTGGCCAAAGGTGCGCTGATCCACAAAGCGCAAGTCCCACCCTTCCTCGAAGGCCAAACGAACACGAGTGTGAGCTGATAAAGGGGTGGATCCCTGCACCCAGAGCAACTGCCCGGTCATGCGCAGATGCACGCCCAGAACAGCTCTCGAATCCAGGGATCCCAGGAGATACTTTCCTCGCCGCTGCCACTGGGTAAAACGGGTGCCAATCAAGCTCCGCCCAAACATCTCCCCTGCAGGGTAGGCAATGGTGCGGGCCAGGAGCACCTCCACCGCAAGTATCCGCGGCCCCAAGGTGAGGCGTTGCAAATCTTGCCGAACTGTTTCAACTTCCGGCAGTTCAGGCACAGAACGACTTGCTCAAGAACACAGTCCCCGGCATCAGAACTTTGGCTTAGCTGGCCGGAGCGGCTTTGGCCTTGGCTTTGGGAGCTTCCAACACTTCCAGCTCATCTTCGCGGAAGTTGTTGGTGTTGATGTTGTAGTAGTTGATCTTGTCAAAGCGGACGATCACCGGGTAGAGAATGCCGCTGGTATCCACCGCCGCAACCGTTCCCACATCCCGGTACCAGTAGGATTCTTTCCGCAGCACACGGACTTTGGCACCACGCTGAATTGCCATGAGGGTTATCTCCATTGACCTGAACTCAGATTACCCTAGTCCGTGAGAAGGCTGCGATTTCCGAATTTTTGTAACAGGGATCCGCCCGTGTCTTCCTGGGTTTTCGGGGCCGACAGCAGATGAACCGCCGCACCTGTGGAGCCTGGCTATTGGGTTCTGCTTTGACCTGGGGCTTGCAGGGGAAATCTGCAGGGCTGCCCCATCCGCGCGATTTTGCCGCCGTCCTCAACCTGAACACCGGTCGTTTAACAAGGGTTTGGCAGCCGGAGCAGGCTTCCAGAATCAGGGCCAGCCCTGGCTCAACCGTCAAATGCGCCGTTGCCGCCGCTGCTCTGCAGACTGGGATCAGCTCTGGGGAGCGCTTGATCCACTGTCCGGGTTGGTGGGATCCGCCGCCGCAACTGGGGTTGGGCCGCCTACCCTGCTGGGATCCCCGCGGACATGGAACCTTGAACTTGCGCCAAGCCCTGGCCCAGTCCTGCAATGTGTACTTCTACCAGTTGGGCTGGGAGCTGGGGGCCGATACCCTGGTGGAGTGGCTGCGGCGCTTCGGCCTAGGGAGTGTGCAGAATACAACTCCGGCTCCGCTCTTGGCGACCGGTCTGGCTGGGCCGGTAGATCCCTGGGAGCTGTTGGTTTATGGGGGCGTGATTGCCCGCCGAGGTGTACCCCTTTCTGGCGAGGTCTCTCTGCCCGCTTTCTCTTTACCGGCTTGGATTTGGGAGGCTCTCCATGCTGGCATGAGCCTGGCGGCAACAGCGGGCACCTGTCGCGGCATTGCCCCAGAAGGGATCCCAGTGGCAGCCAAGTCTGGCACCATCCTCAATCCTCAACGACGAGGACGAGCAATTCTCTGGGCAGAAGATTTTCAAGCCTGGTTGCTGGCCTTTTGGCCCCTGCCGGATCCCAACTGGACGCTGGTGCTGCACCTGCATCAGGGCAAAGCCTATGAGGCGGCCATTCCCCTGGCGCGGCAGATCATCGCCGCCATCGGCAGCGGGTGACCACCTTGCTTGCAATCATGAAGAAATGCAAACTATACTGAAGGTCAAGTGCCGTTCTCGTTTTCGTTCTTTACGGATCCCACTCCCTGTCGTTCCCATCTACCCTGGAGGTTCTCATGTCTAATCCCAATTTGTCGGAGCCCAAGTTTGGCTTTAATGAGTATGCCGAGCGCCTCAACGGTCGGGCTGCCATGATTGGCTTCGTGTTGGCCATTGTCATCGAAGCGGTGACGGGCCAAGGCGTTGCTTCCTGGCTGGGCCTGATCTAAGAGACCTCAACTTACCGCCTTTTGGCTTTTCCTTGGGTCTGCTGGCTTGCAGGCCCTTTATTGTATTGAGCAGGAAGCGTGACTGCACCAGTTGTAGCCGTTCTGAATGGCAACAAGGCTTGAGCGGGCACCAACTACTCCAAGCAATTCCGACAGCGCCGAATCTTTCCCTTTCTCCCTCTGAGGGAGGAGCTGGTGTGAGGGTATCCCACTAGTTCCATTAGCTAAACCGCCGAGAAGCCCCGCCCTCTGTCCGTAGGACGTATGGCCTACGGCCCGCTGAAGCGAACGCGCTAGCGGCGCGGAGCGCTTGGGTCGGGATGAGAGGCGGGAGTACCTTGGTTTTCAATGTACTGGCTCAATGCCGAGACTGTTACCCCACCACATGAAGCGATGAAATAAGATTCATTCCACAGCACATTTTTCCGGTATATCTTGCTGATGTAATCCGCAAACTCGCTTCTCATCCTGCGACTAGAGACGGATTTGATGTTGTTTACCAATTTGGACAGATCCACTTGCGGGTAGTACTGGAACAGCAGATGAACATGGTCTGCCTCGCCGTTGAACTCAATAAGTTTGCAACCCCACTTTTGGCAAAGGTCATACATAACTTCATGTAATCGCTGCAGCATTTCGCCGGTAAATACCTTGCGACGGTACTTGGTGGTTAAGACCAAGTGTGCCTTCAAATCAGATACAGCTCTGCCGCTGGAAACAAAATCATGCTTCATGGCCGCTAATCCTGCTGGTGCTATAATCAGTGTAGCGGTTTCTGAGTACGCTTAAGATGAGGACTGCCTATCAGTACCGCCTGCGGCCTACGCCCAGTCAAGTTGTCCTGATGGAGCAATGGCTGGAGCTGTTGCGCAAGCAGTACAACTATCGGTTGGCAGAGCGGCTTAACTGGTGGGAACAAAACCGCTGTGATATAAACGCCTGCCCCTTAATCTGTCATTTGCCTGAGCTGAAAGACAGGCCGGATGTCTACTCCCAAAAACGAGACTTGGTGAATACCAAAGTAAGGTTCCCCGAATACCAAGCAATCCATTCGCAAGTCCTGCAAAACTGCATAGAGCGGGTGCACAAAGCATTCGACCGCTGGCTGAAAGGCGACCGTAACGGCAAGAGGGCAGGAAGGCCGAGATTCAAAGGGGCGGGCCGGTATCATTCCTTCACCTTTCCCCAGATGAGGCAGGACTGCCTTCAGGGGAAGTTCATTCATCTGCCCAAAATCGGAGCAGTAAAACTGATTCAGCACCGTCCTTTGCCTGACGGTTTTGTCATCAAGACTGCTACCGTCACCCGCAAAGCAGACGGGTGGTATGTAACATTAAGCCTGCAAGATGCGTCTATCCCCGAGTTTACCCCTGAGCCTGCAACACCGGAGAACACCATAGGGATCGACATGGGGCTGGACTCCTTTTTGGTGACCGATACAGGGGAGTCCGTCCCAGTGCCCCAGTACTACCGCCGCGCCCAAAAGCGGCTGGAGAGGCTGCAGCGGTCATTATCCCGCAAGCAGAAAGGGTCAAACCGCCGCAAGAAAGCCTTAAGGCGAGTGGCTAAGGCACACCTCAAGGTGGCCAATCAGCGTAAAGATTTCCACTACAAAGTAGCCAAGAAGCTATTAAGCAAAGGGAAGCATATTGCGTATGAGGCGCTCAACACCAAAGGTATTGCGAGAACCCGACTAGCGAAATCCATCTATGACGCTGGGTGGGGGCAATTCCTGCAAATTCTCGCAGTCAAGGCTGAAAGAGCTGGGCTGAGGGCGATTGCAGTGGATCCAAGAGGCACGAGCCAAGACTGTTCTCAGTGCGGTCAAAAAGTACCGAAAACCATTCGAGACAGATGGCATTCTTGCCCGCATTGTGGACTGGAACTAGGCCGAGACCACAACGCGGCGATAAACATCAAATACAGAGCGGTGGGGCATCCCGTTCTCAAAGCTCAGGAAATGTCCTTCACAGGAGTCACTGTTCGCGTCAGCGGGACGGAGTCCTTGAAGCCCGCACTCTTTCGCTTTAGCGGCGCGGAGCGCTTTGCGTTAGCATGAGTGCGGGAGTATGTCACATGATCCCTTCTTGACGCTTGGCGATTGGCATCCGCCAGCCGGTGCCGAAGGCGCGATCGGTGATGCGCAGCCCAGGGGGAGCTTGGTGTCGCTTGAACTCGGCATTCTGAACCAGCCGCAGCACGTGCTGCACCGTGTCGGGATCGAACCCTTGAGCCACCAACTCGGGGCCGGATTGATGCTGCTCGATGTGCCGCTGCAGGATCTTGTCCAGCAAATCGTAGGGGGGCAAGCTGTCGCTATCTTGTTGGCCGGGTCGCAATTCTGCCGAGGGGGGCTTGGTCAGCGTAGCAAGCGGGATCCGCTCCTGCTGTCGGTTGATCCAGCGAGCCAAGCGGTACACCCAGGTCTTGGGCACATCGGAAATCACCGCCAGGCCACCGGACATATCCCCGTAAATGGTGCAGTAGCCCACTGCTAGCTCTGATTTGTTGCCTGTGGTCAGGAGCAGCCGCCCGAACTTGTTGGAAAGGGCCATGAGGAGGGTGCCGCGAATGCGAGATTGCAGGTTTTCTTCCGTGATGTCTGGGGGGAGGCCGGCAAAGGGCTCTGCCAAAAGCTGGTGGTAGCTCTCCATGATGGGCTGAATCGGCAGCTTCAGGGTCGGGATCCCCAGGTTTTGCGCCAGTTGGTAGGCGTCGGTCAGGCTGCCAGGGCTGGAATAGGGAGAGGGCATGAGCACCCCCAGCACCCGCTCCGGCCCCAAAGCATCGGCAGCAATCACAGCAGTGACGGCAGAATCGATCCCCCCCGACAGGCCCAATACCACCTCGCGAAAGCCACATTTGCTGACGTAATCGCGGGTGCCCAAAACCAACGCCTCGTACAGCTCAGCTTCCGGCTCGGTCGGCCAGCGGGATCCCGCGGTCGGTGGGCTCTGGTCTGGGTTGGGAGACTGGGTCAACTCGTCCACATCCAGGATGAGCTGATCCGGCTGAAAGGCAGCCGCTTGGGCCACAACCCGACCCCAGCGATCCAGGGCGCAACTGGCCCCATCGAAGATGAGATCGTCGTTGCCCCCCACCTGATTGACGTAGAGAATGGGCAGGGCGTGCTTGCGGGCCAGGGATCCCAGCATCTCCACCCGCAACTTCTGTTTGCCCAGGCTGAAGGGAGAAGCCGAGAGGTTAATCAGCAGGTCGGCACCGCAGCGGGTCATCTGTTCCACCGGATCCCAGTGGTAGCGACGGTGCTGCCAAAAATCGCGGTCGTTCCAAATGTCTTCACAAATGGTAAAGCCCAGGCGGCGGCCACGGTACTCGATGGGTTGGGGCTGGGATCCCGGCTCAAAATAGCGATCTTCGTCGAAGACATCGTAGGTGGGCAAGAGCGACTTCTGAAACCAGTGGCGGATCTGGCCCCCCTCCAGCCAGGCAGCAGCATTGTAAAGGGGCCGACCCTCAGGCAGAGGATTGGGCTGCACGGATCCCACGACCACCGGAATGCTGGCCTGTAACCGGCTGGCCAAGTGCTGCAAAACCTGGCTTGCCCTCTCGACCAGGGCCGGATAGAGCAACAAATCGCGGGGTGGATATCCCAGCAACGCCAGCTCGGAGGTGATGGCCAACTCTGCTCCCGCCGCCGCCACTGCCTCGACCGCCGAACGGATGCGCTCGGCATTTCCGCTCAGATCGCCAACGGTATAGTTCAGTTGCAACAGCGCTACCTTCACCCTGCCCCCCATATGGTAAATCTCACCATAAGTGGCCCAAACCGAATCGTCAACAAGATTCTGCTGCGGGCAAGCGAAGAATAAACGTGGTTTGGTGGGCAGTGCTTTCCACCTGCAAAGAGCCGCCCAAGTGGTTGGCAATGGCTTGGGCCAGAGCCAATCCCAAGCCTGTTCCCCCCTGCTGCCAGGGATCCGAGTGGGGGATGCGATAAAACTGCTCGAAAATGCGTTCTTGTTCTTCGAGGGGAATGGTGGTGCCCGTGTTGGTCAAGCGCAGCTCCCAGCGGTCGGAACCTAAAGCAACAGCCTCTAGGACAATGTGTTTGCCGGCGGGCGTAAATTTGTGGGCATTGGTCAAAAGCTCACAGACCAAGCGTTCCAACAGGCGGGGATGGGTGTGCAGATAGGGCAGGTGGGGATCCCAGTGAACTTCTAGGGTTTGCTGCCGCTTGCGCATCCGGTCTTGGAACCGATTGATAAGAGGTGCCAAAAGGAGAGGCAGGTTAACCTGCTCAGAGGGCAGCTTGAGCGTATTGCCCGACAAATTTTGTAGATCCAGAAGATCGTTAATTAGGGAGATCTCTCGCTCGCACGCCTGCTCCAGAACCTCAAGATACTGGATTTGCTTGGGGGTGAGAGGAGAAACTTGATGGCTCAGTTTCAGCAGGTGAACCGAGAGGCTAATGCTGGTAAGGGGAGTGCGCAGCTCATGGGAGACGGCGGCCAGGAAGTTATCCCTAATTTGGCTGAGTTTTTTCAATTCCGTCACCTGAGCCTGGCTGCTGAGGTAGAGCCTGGCCTGTCGCAGGGCAATCGCGCACTGGGCCGCCATTTGCTGGGCCAAATCGATTTCCCAATCGCTAAAACTGATACATTCACGCTGAACTCTCCTGAACATGGTTCAGGAAAGAAGCGATCGCATCCTGCCTATCTCTGTTCGCGTCAGCGGGACGGAGTCCAAACAGGAAGGCGGTATCCCGCAAAGCCCTGAGGAATACCCCCCGAGCGCTTTCCCCCTTCACTTCCCGGCAACCGTTGCGGTGGACTCAAGGATCAGGGGGAAACTTGGTCTACTATATCCCTCTCAATGACTTTTGCCAAACCGCCTAAAGCTCAGTAAATTCAGCAAAGTTCAGGGTTTTGGGGGTTAGAGGCATGCTCTCCTCAGGAGGCCGAGCCAGCCACAGATCCCCAAGAATGCCCTGATCGTCCGCAATGGGGCAGGCCAGCTTGGTCAGATAGGGGGGCAGAGTGTTGGGATCCCGTTGGCGATCCCGAGCGCACAGTTGAAAGCACCAGCCTCGCCATAGCTGTTCGTAGAAGAGGGGAAAATCTTTCATCCAAACCCGAGCCCCGACCCCAGAGGTCGAAAGCGTCGTGTATTCATAGCTGATCAGGGAGTAGGTTCGGCGGCTATCGTAAAGGCCGACATTGCAAAAAAGAACGCCCAAAAATTTCCCCAGCTCGTTCACAACTGTCTGCAAGATCTGCCTTTCATCCAGAGTTGCCCGTATCTGATGGATGAGGCGGCGCAGAATCGATTCAAACTGCAGACTGCGTTCCAGTTGCTGGGTTCGCTGTTGCACCAGGGCTGTTAACTCAGCTTCTCGCGTTTGCTGGGCCAGCTCCAAACGCTTGCGCAGGGTGATATCGCGCACCAAAACAATGGCCTCATCCGGCCCAAAGGGCAACAGACGGGCCTCGCGATATTCCGGCAATGCTTCCGCCGCGTCTTGAGAAATTTGAGGAAGCGGATATTCAATAACCTGAATTTCTCCCGTTTGAAAGGCTTTCTCCAACAAGGGAGCAAAGTAGATTTTCCAATGCTCTGGAAACAGATCTTGAATGTATTGGTTGAGATAGCGGTCATCGGGATAGGCGGATGCAAATCCTCTGGGGGTCTTATAGGACAAGACTAGCCCTTGCCGATCCACTTGCAAAAGCATATCTGGGATCGCTTCGTAAAGAGCGCGGTAACGTGCTTCGCTGCGGGCCAGATCGGCCAAACTTTCTCGCAGGTGAGTTTCGGCCCTTTTTCGCTCGGAAATATCTTCTAGAAATTGGATGGCAAACAGAGGCTCGTTTTGAGCGTTTCGCACCGCGAAGAGTTGTAAGCGAACCCAGATCTCTCTGCCATCTTTACGGCAAATCACCTTTTCATATTCATAGTTGTTGGTGTACCCGGAAAGCAGTTCATTCCAGAGTATCTCGCCCCGTTCTCGGTCTTCGGGATAGGGAGTGTAATCTTCCGCTTTCAGAGCCGACCAATCTTCCTCGCTGTACCCTGTAATCTCTGCCATTGCCGGGTTGAGGCTGAGATACCGGGGATCAGGATCCAAGCTCATCAGAGCAATCCCTTGGCTACAGAAGTTGAAGATCCCCTGCAATTGGTTTTGAATTTTCTCAAGAGCAGATTTGATGGATCGGCGCTCGCTAATATCATCCAGGAAGTAAACGGCAAACAGAGGCTTTTGTTCTTCATCTCTCACAACATAAACCTGAGACTTTACCCAGATGATTTGGCCATTCTTACGGGTGTAGGGATGTTCCCATTCATAATGACTGCGCCGACCCTCGATCATCTCCTGCCAGAGGTTTTTTAGGGTTTCAACATCAGCCAAATCTGGGATATAGGCCTCCAGAGGCAAAGCCTTCAATTCCTCTGCAGAATATCCTGTTATATCCTTGAGGGCTGAGTTCATGCCATGCGGACTAGCTTCTGGCTCAAGAGGCAGCAGAGAGATGCCCAAATTGCAGGACTCCACAATTCCCCAGAATCGCTGTTGAATCTCCAACAAGGTCAGCTCTAGCCGCTTGCGCTCGGTGATATCTTGAATGCAGCCAAGCACGCAATCTGCTCCGTGGGGAACAACGCAAACTTCCTGGTGACGGAGCTCCCCTGCTGAGTTGGTTAGGGGAAACTCCAGAGTTTGCCGGGATCCGCTGCTCAAGCAACGGTCAATCAGCCTCTGCAGTTGATCGCCAACCTCAGGGCCGAACAGCTCTCCCACTGCTTTTCCCTGAATATGCTCTGCTGAGAGTGAAGCAAAATAATTATTCTCCGGGGAAGAAATCAGCTCTAGGCATTGGCCTTCTCGGCTAAAAATCATCAAGGCTTGTGGAATAGCGCAAACCAGCCTTTCGTAGCGGAGCTGGCTCTCTGCAAGCGCTTGTTCAGCCCGCTTCTGTGCCGTGATGTCTTCCACATACCCCTCAAAACAGAGGGGATCCCCTGCCGGATTGCGGACGACTTGAATTTGTTCTCGCACCCACAAGTCCAAGCCCTTGCGACTGTGGATCAAAAACTCTTGCGCCACTCTCCCGTCGCCGACTTTGCCTGCAAGCAGATCCTGGAAAATCTGACGACGACCGGCAGCGTCAGCATAGAGATGATGGCCAAAATCCGACAGATGGCGCATCAAATGGGCAGAGGAAGTATAGCCGTATATCTCGGCAAGCTTGGCATTTGCAAACCGGTATCGTCCCTGCAGATCCACACGAAAGACCCCAATGGGGGCATTTTCCAGGAGCACATCAAGTTCGGCCAGCATCAGGATCCCTTATTGGCAAGCAGTACCAGGGCACTGAGAACACCTGTCCTTGGGATTATGTATCATTTCTGCCTTAAGCGATGTTTCCCGCACTACAAGTTCCCCCGTGATCTCGTAAAATCACGGGCGAGGAAGGGTGCTTAGGTTTCTGTGGATGTTACCCCGTGGGCTGCCGGTAGGGCAGGGATCCCTGCGCGGATTCTCAACTACTCCACCTGCGCTGTCTCCGGGGATCCCGCCTGAGTTTCTGGGTGAAAGTAGCGGTAAATCTGTCGGGCAATCTTCGGGCCAATGCCGGGCACCTGGGCCAACTGGTCTTCTGAGGCCACCTGAATGCGGGCAATCGACCGAAATTCTTCCATCAGCAGCTTTTGCCGATACTTGCCTAGGCCGGGGATCTCGTCCAGCGTAGAGGCATGTTGACGCGCTTTCCGTTGCTGGCGATGAAAGGCGAGAGCAAATCGGTGGGCTTCATCTCGCAGGCGTTGCAACAACAAGCGAGCCGGATCTTGGGCCGGCAACCGCAAGGGCACGGGATCCCCCGGCAGAAAGATCTCTTCTTCTCGTTTGGCCAAGGCAATTACCGGCAGGTGATCCAGCCCCAAATCCGCCAAGACGGCCATGACTGCCGACAACTGCCCCTTGCCCCCGTCGATGAGCACCAAATCCGGCTGATCCTCAGGGGTCATTTTGCTGAAGCGACGCCGGGCCACTTCTGCATGGCTGGCAAAATCATCGGAGTGACCGGGGCGCACCTCAGGGTTGCGAATCTTGTAGCGGCGGTAGTGCTGTTTGGCAGGCAGGCCATCGATAAACACCACCTGACTGGCCACAGCATCGGATCCCTGGATGTGGGAAATATCGTAGGCCTCTAGACGGCGGGGCACATCCGGCAAATCCAAGACTTCTGCCAAGCGCTCCAAGGCCGCGGCATCCCGATCCGCCAAGCGCTGAGTGCGGGTTAGCTCCAGTTGTGCATTCCGCTCAACCAACTCGATCAGCTCGGCTTTGCTCTGCCGTTGGGGGGCAACAAGGCTGACCTTGCGGCCTTTTTTCTGACTCAGCCAAGACTCCAGAAAATCGTGATCGGGCAATTCATACTGGGTCAAAATCTCAGAGGGAATTTCCACCGGATCACAGTATTGATAATGCTCTTGTAAAGCCCGCTGCAAGATAAGGCCTGGGTCGTCACCGCGGTTTTCGGCCACAAACCCCAGCCGCCCCACCAACTTGCCCGCTCGCACCTGAAACAACTGAATGCAAGCTCGCGAATCGTTCATGGCCAAGGCCAGAGCATCACGGCTGACGGTAGAGTTAGGCAAAGAGACCTTCTGGGATTCTCCCAATTGTTCCAAACCGCGAATTTGATCCCGATATCGTGCGGCTGCCTCATAATTTTCCTGTTCGGCGGCCTGGATCATCTTCTCTTGCAGCTCTTGGATCAGCTCATCTGTCTGGCCTTGGAAGATCATGGCCACTTGAGCCAGCGTCTTGCGATACTCTTCTGGGCTGATCAAGCCTTGGCATACTCCGGGGCAGCGCCCAATGTCGTAGTTCAAACAGGTGCGATCTTTGTACAGAGGTTTGGGCCGTTGGCGCAAGGGAAAAATCCGTTTGACCAGTCCAAGGGTGTGGCGCAATAGACCAACATCGGTGTAGGGGCCATAGTATTTGTCTTGATTCCGATCAAGGCGACGATGGCGGGTGATGTAAAGCTGGGGATAAGGCTCCGACCAGGTAATACACAAATAGGGATACTTTTTATCGTCCTTAAGGAGAACATTATAAGGGGGCTGATGGGTCTTAATCAGATTGTCTTCTAGGGCTAGGGCTTCACTTTCATTGTCGGTTACGATAAACTCGATCTCGCAAACCTGAGCTACCATGCGCTGAATGCGAGGGGACAGGTCGCCGGTGAAGCGGAAATAAGATCGCACTCGAGAGCGCAATTTCTTGGACTTGCCCACATAGAGAATCTGATCCGTGGCATCTCGCATTAAATATACGCCAGGTTCAGCAGGAATCTCCTTGAGACGGCTCTCTAGAACGTCACGGTTGTGAATCAGAGGGACGGTCATAAAGTTCAGTTCTACCGGGTAGAGTCAGGGATCCCATGACTTCAATATAGCAATGATACGACTTTCCCTGGCAACACCGACTTCAGCCCCTGTAGAGGTATAGTCATTCCGAATAAGTCTGGGACATTTGCCCTGCCTTCGATCTCTAACCGGCCAACACAAACATACCCCTTATCTGTCTCCCAAAGCAGACTAGGGGAACCTGGGATCCCCAAGTTGCTTTCCTGCAGTCTGAAACAACCATATATCCTGGCCCAGAGGGATCCTCATCTAACTTAATTGCCTCTATTTCCGATCTTACTCTGTTCTGCCAATCTCTAGAAGGCACGAACCACCTCCCGGAGAACGGATTCTTGCAGATAGGGCTTGAGGGAGTCAGGCGTACCTAGATCAACCGGACTCTCTAAAATTTCCTCTAGATATCGTTTCAAGCGTACAAAAGTGAACAATCCAACTGGACGGTCAAACTCTACTAGCAGATCGATATCACTGTCTGTTTGCGCTTCATCCCTTGCTACTGAACCAAAGAGCATTAGAGACTTTACGCCAAAGTCCTTCAGAGTGTTCTGGTGATTTGCCAGTAATGTAAGGACTTCCTGTTTTTGCATTACCCAACCTGCAATGAAAAGAAAAGTCCATTAGGAATTATAGCTCACCTATTTCCTCTCAATTACGACTCAAACAAAGATTCATAACGCTTTGCAGGTCGCAGGCACAGTTGAGCCGAGGCACACCTTGCAGAGGACAGGGATCCCTGGGTTCCCGCAATGAGGGCATTTGAGCTTGCTCATCATCTTGTCTCTGGGTACATCTAACGGCACGCACATCTTGCCTTGCCATTAACAGCCAGTTCAAGAAACTTGTCGTCTTTGGGATCACGACACGTCGCCACGCGCTCTACAATCTCCACCAAGACGCCATCTCTAACAAAAGTGCTCAAGAACTCCATCCGTTCTTCCTCGGTTATATACCTTTCAAATCCTTTGCGCCGCAGGACATCGCTCAATTCTTCAACGGTCACACGTGAGATAAGCAATTTGCCTCTCTGTGTTGCCCTGTCAAAGACTTGACGAGTGACAGAACATCTCAACAGGAGCGCACTGATAACAACATTGGTATCAAAAACAAAGCATGGTTCATTCGACATTCAGCAGAGATTCCAGTATCTCAGGAGTTAAGCCACACTCCTGTGCTTTTTGGCTGATTTCATCTATGACAACCTGAAGGGGACGCGGTGGTACGATGAGGTCGCGCAGCCAAAGGTTAAGTAACAACTGAAACTTTCTTTGCAGGTCAGCAGGAATTTGACTGTAAAGTCTCGCTGTATCTGCATCCAGAGGAATGGTAATCACTGTGTTCATCTTTCCAACTCCTCGATGTTGGATATTATTACACTTGAGATTAAGTCGCGCTGGCTAACGGCTAAACTCACCCGCCGCCAGTAGGTTTGGGTACTGTTCAAAGATTAGCATCAAGTCGGGTGCAGTGACTTGTTATGTTGGGTAACCCATCAGCCCCAAAAGCATCAGGATCCCCAGCCTCGTTTTGTCCAAGTGGTGCGGAATGGACCCCAACGGAAGATTTTTCTGAATCGCCAGCTCATAGAGTGTGTTGTCCTTTCATAATCGCTTGCCAATTTGGTAACCGAGCACGGCGCCTGCCACGAAACCCCAGAAACCCAAAACTAATGCACCGACGATTCCGAGTATTAATCCGCCAAGGATGCCGTGGGAAGAATCAAATTTCTTTGACGGAGATGTGGTCGATGACGGAGTACCACCAGGAGTAGCACGTTTGCCCGAATAGATAGTATTAAAAAGTGAAGAATCAAATTTCTTTGACGGAGATGTGGTCGATGACTGAGTACCACTAGGAGTAGCACGTTTGCCCGAATAGATAGTATTAAAAACTGATTCGTCAGGTTGTGAAATTGGGCGTCGAATCTGTGGAGATGGCGATACAGACGGCTTGACTCCTAGCCATTGGCGAGCTTCTTCCTCGCCTGACAATATTTGAACTTGAGACGGAAGTTCGATTGTCATCTGTGGTCTGTGCCGATAGCTACCAATTACGCCAGTAACTTTGACCCACTTGCCAACGAGAGAATGAGGATCAACATTATCACGGTGGAACGCAGCCAGGGAAGTCGACCACAAAACAAGTGTAAAGGTTTGGTGTGGGTAAGAACCGAAGTTGAGGAATATGTAAGGTTGTCCGTGCTTAGTTAGTGCAGAATGGTAATCGGTAATCAGTCCGATTACTTCCACCCGGTCGCCGATATGTTCTGAGAGTGAGCCAGAAAGAGAAGCGTCAATGACTGGATACTGGCTGCGCCTTTGGGGAACAGTAACGGCTGGAGCGGGAGGGCGGGCTGTGATCTTTGGAAAGGTGAAGTTGCCAGAAATGAACTGATCAAGAGACGGAACTTTATCGAATTCGAGCCTGCAAACACCCCTGAATCTCTCCACAAGAGGGGCAAGTTGGGAGATTCTAGAAATGTCAATGAGAAGTGGAGATGACTCGACATCTGCAAAGTCATTTGAGCAAAATAGGATATTCTCGCTGTTGTTGTACTTGTGCCAGAGAGGGGGCGAAGCGGCGACCGCTGAAAGACCGAGATATATCACGATGGCCGAAAACCGGTCAATCGTTGAATTGTAATGAGCAGCGGTTCTTGAAGGATGCTGATAGTTAAGATGTCCGATCTCATTTGTCTTAAGGCTGGAGAGTTCGGGGAGGTAGAATCCATCGTAATCGATAAGGTAGAGCTTCCCTTGCTTGACGAGAATATTACCGTGCTGGAGATCCCCGTGAGCTACTTTGAGGCTTTCAAGACGTTCCACCAAATCGACAAACTCTTGAATGAGCTTAGAAATCTCTCCAGGCTTAGAGATATTGCGGTCGATGAAGGTGTTCAGAGTTTCGCCATCGAGCCACTGCATCTTTATGATGGGATGCCACTGGCTGCCAACTCTAATTCCTTGATTAAGACAAATGGCCTTTACAAAAAAACCGTCTGTACAGGTTTGCAGGAACCGCCCAATAGCTTCATAGCGTCTCTGCAAATCTGGAATGGATCTGGTGAAACAGCGGACTGCCCAATGTTGCGAATGATTTTGGAGATGAAATGTGGTTGTGAACCCTCCGGAGTAAGGCTTAGGAATTCCGAACTGATCAGGTTCTGGGATGGAAACCTTTAATTCCGGATCGCTGAAAGCTGTGCTGGGGTTTTGAACTGCAGCTAAGTATTCATCGCCTCTTGGTAATGGCATAACAAATTCAGAGCCTCACTAAGAGTAAGGTGATGTCATCATTTTTCAGGCGGGTAGAACGACGCGCATCATTCGCCCACGCTTTGAATGATTCCTGAGGCGACGAATTCTCGGTAAAACCGTAGAGAATGTTCCAGGGCTTTTCATTGTTCTCATGCTCGGTGAGGAACCAACACGCGAGGGCATCTGTGGCAAGTAGCAAGAGATCGCCTGATTGCCATTCTGCAGTTTGGCGCTTGACTTTCTCCCAGAGTTGCGAATTGCGGGCCAAATTGGTGGAAAGCAAAGTCGGAGAACTTCCAAATTCGCTTGCGCTGGAAATGGGAAAAGAGAGGACAAGATCATCATTGCGGACTTGAAAGAGACAACTGTCACCGACTGCTATTGCTGACCAAGATCCCGATTCGTTTGAATCGTTTGAGTTTGAGGTGAGTTCGACGCCGAGCAGCGTTGCGAAGGCTCCAAGGCGAACCTTTTCTTCTGCAAACCAAGGCAATGGTCTACGGTTTACAAAAGTGTGCCATCGCTTCGATAATATTTCCGTGCGGGCCTGCAGAGCCTGGATGTTCGTGAAGCGTTCTTTGACAAAAGCACGAGTGAGCATCTTAGCCCAATCGGATGCAAAAGAACTCTCAGTTGCACCGTCGGCAATAGCTATTGCAAAAGTCTCCTGATCGATTATGCCATCTATTTTGGGGGCGAAAGCGTCCTCGTAATCGGCTTCTTCATTGCCAAGCTTTTGCAGCCAGAAATGGTGTAGTGAGAGTCTCATAGGTTCCAAAACTAGCGCAGATTGCTTGGACGCGTTCCAATATCCAAGAAACGAATTACCGAAACGATATCAGCGTTGAAAACAAACCCACGGCTTGCCTCCGAGATATGATATCCTTCCTGTTTTGCTGCATTCTGGATGTGTGTTGGCAGTATGCTCGACATACTGAAGAGTAAGCGGGCAAACTCATCGGGCAGTCCGCTATCGGAGTCTGGAAATTCAATAGGATTAGCCTTCTGAGAAGACAAGTGAACATTGAATAGCAAAACGTTACCATCAGAGCTCGCTAATGATTTGATTTCGTTTGCAGCATCAGAAGGGTTTCCATCTGTCGCCTCACCGTCTGTTATGTTTATCACAATGGGAGGAAAGCAGGAAGGGTGCTGGGCAATCCAGTCTTGAACGATCGTCTTGGCCTGCGTTAATGCTTGGCACATTGGAGTTCCTCCGTTAGCGACGGGATCAAACCAAATTGGGAACTTGATAGTCTGTTCCACGAGCCCGCCGGCTCCATCATCCACTTTCTTGCTACGCTCCTCGATTCGAGCCGGTGAATTTGCGATTTGGCTAATGGGTGATAAATCCTTGCCAGCGAGAGAGCCCATAAAGGCTGAACCGACTGAAGCACCATAACCAATTACGCCAACATAGTAATAGTCTCGAACTCCATCGCTCTTGGCACACTTGATGACTAAGTTTTGAAGCAGCTTGTTGATTGCATCGGAGACACCATCCGCTTTTCTTTTGTTTGGCCCACTACCACCGAACGGGTCTGACATCGATCCCGACTGGTCAATGAGGAACAAGAAACAACTCGGATTGGCTCGACTAATTTCGGCTTGATATGGCATTGCGATTTCCTTTCAGATTATTACATTATTAATTGTTGACTTGTAGAATGCAGAACCGACCGCGTTTGACTCATTGACCACCATTTGCTTCCGGTACTCGAATCGGGACAGCGCCATGGCGAAGGTGAATCCAAGAAGAAGGGCAAGCAGTCCCAGGGTTGCCGCTTGAATGCTCCCGATCTGAATTCGCGTCAGCTCGTTTTGTGCTTGGCGTCCTCTGCGACCGAGTTTGTACCCCGAGCCCGCAGCGATCACCATGCATGCAAGCAGCGCGATGGCGATCAGTGCCACTGGTTGGTGATAGAGCAACTCGGTCGTCATTAAAAGCTCCCTGTCGCCTAACATGTGTTTCTGCAGCTAGACGACTGATAATCACCTAAGAAGCAGACTTTTAATCACCTAAGAAGCAGACTTTTCCATCACCTAGTGTAATGCTGCCCTAATTTGTCTGTATAGTCAACATTTTGAGCGATAATTACCTCCAAAGGGTTTTTATCTGGCTGAATGAGCATTAACACACCTATACCTAGACCCAGAAAGCTCCTGGAGCAAGTCAGCTAGAAATCGCAGGAGCCTCGCACTGTACTCATAAAGTCAGTGTCGGGAGGAATGTGCGACTTCACTTGCCTTGTGCTATAATAACATTGCGGGCACCAGAAACGGTTATTTAAGGCACTGGTAACGGTCGATTGGGGCTGCTGTAAACCAGCCTAGAGGTTCGGGCCTGTTTTGTTCTCTGGTAGAGCAGAGCAGGCCCGGGGCTACTAAAAGCCTACTCTGTATCGCTAAAGCGGTACGGAGTCGGGTAGTTTACTTGCCACACCTTCCGCCATAGTTTTGCCACTCATCTCCTGCAAAACGGCTACGACATCCGCACCGTCCAAGAATTGTTGGGCCACAAAGATGTCAAAACCACCATGATTTACACCCATGTGCTGAATAAAGGCGGGCGCGGGGTGAGAAGTCCATTGGATCCTTAGAAGGGGACGCTCTCTGGGGAAGGGATCCTCTTCCCCTTTACAGTACCTCAGCGATCATTGCGAATTGTTACGACCTTGCCGCCATGCCCCCAGCAGGGATCCGTTTCTCTGGTAGAACGGGAAACAGACAATAGGGGATCCTGCCTATCGCGTCAGCGGGACGGAGTCCTTTCGCGTCAGCGGGACGGAGTCCTTTCGCGTTGGCAGGACAGAATCCTTTCCCCGGTTCACTCATCTTTTGCATTGCACGACGGAGAGCGACCGCATGTTTACTCTGGTTAAGCCCATCACCCGCCACGTTACCCCTGCCGAGGTAGGGGATCGCCGCTTGATGAAGGTGGTGTATGTGGTGTTGGAGCCGCAATATCAGAGTGCCCTGACCGCAGCAGTGCAGCACATCAACGCCCACAACTCCAAGCTGGCGGTGGAGCTGTCCGGCTATCTGGTGGAGGAGCTGCGGGATCCCGCGGGCTATGAGGCTTTTCGGCGGGATCTGGAAACGGCCAATGTCTTTATTGGATCCTTGATCTTCATCGAGGACATTGCCCAGAAGGTGGTGCAGGCGGTAGAGCCCCTGCGGGAACGGCTGGATGCGGTGGTGGTGTTTCCCTCCATGCCGGAGGTGATGCGCCTGAACAAGATGGGATCCTTTTCTATGGCGCAGCTGGGACAGTCCAAGAGCGCCATTGCCCAGTTCATGCGCAAGCGCCAGCAGGGATCCAACTTCCAGGAGGGGATGCTGAAGCTGCTGCAGACGCTGCCCAAGGTGCTGAAGTATCTGCCCTTCGACAAGGCGCAGGATGCCCGCAACTTCATGCTCAGCTTCCAGTACTGGCTGGGGGGATCCCGCGAGAACCTGGAGAACTTTTTGCTGATGCTGGCGGATCGCTACCTGCCGGGGATGCGGGATCAGGTGCAGTTTGCCGAGCCGGTCACCTACTTGGAGATGGGCATTTGGCACCCCTTGGCGCCGCAGATGTTTGCCAGTCTGGCGGAGTATTTGGATTGGTACAACGCCCGCGAGGATCTGCCGCAGGACGTGAAGGATCCCTTGGCTCCCTGCGTGGGATTGGTGCTGCAGCGCACCCACTTGGTGACGGGGGATGATGCCCACTATGTGGCCATGGTGCAAGAGCTGGAGTCGCGCGGGGCGCGAGTGGTGCCGGTGTTTGCCGGGGGTCTAGATTTCTCCAAGCCAGTGAACGAGTTTTTCTGGAACGCGCAGAAGACAGCGCCCATTGTGGATGTGGTCGTGTCGCTGACGGGATTTGCCCTGGTGGGAGGGCCGGCGCGGCAGGATCACCCCAAAGCAGTGGAAGCGCTGCAACGGCTGAATCGCCCCTACATGGTGGCGCTGCCCTTGGTGTTTCAATCGACGGAGGAATGGGCCAGCAGCGATCTGGGCCTACACCCGGTGCAGGTGGCTTTGCAGATTGCCATTCCCGAGCTGGACGGGGCCATTGATCCCATCATCCTCTCAGGGCGGGACGCGGCCACCGGCAAAGCTCACGCAATGCAGGATCGGATCGAGCTGATCGCGGCGCGGGCCATTAAATGGGCCAATTTGCGGCGCAAGCCCAAGCTGGAGAAGAAGATCGCCATCACCGTTTTCAGCTTCCCGCCGGACAAGGGCAATGTGGGGACGGCGGCCTACTTGGATGTGTTTGCCTCTATTCACCGGGTGATGCAGGCCCTGGCCAACAACGGCTATGACCTCGGCCCTGTTCGCGACAGCGGGACGGAGTCCTTGCTGCCCAAAACCCCGCAGGAGCTGATGGAGTCCATCCTGCACGATCCCCAGGCCCAGTACGCCAGCCCGGAGCTGAATGTGGCCGCCAAACTGTCGGTGCGGGAATACGAGGCCCTGACGCCTTATGTGAAAGCCATCGAGCAGTACTGGGGGCCAGCACCGGGGCACCTGAACACCGATGGGCAAAACCTGCTCATCTACGGCAAGCACTTTGGCAATGTGTTCATCGGGGTGCAGCCCACCTTCGGCTATGAAGGGGATCCCATGCGGCTGCTTTTTTCCAGGTCAGCCAGCCCCCACCACGGCTTTGCTGCCTACTACACCTACCTGGAGAAAGTTTGGGGGGCGGATGCGGTGTTGCACTTTGGCACCCATGGATCCCTGGAGTTTATGCCGGGCAAGCAGATCGGCATGTCGGGCGAGTGCTATCCGGATAATCTAATTGGATCCCTGCCCAACCTGTACTACTACGCCGCCAACAACCCCAGTGAGGCCACCATCGCCAAGCGACGCGGTTATGCCTGCACCATCAGCTACCTGACGCCGCCGGCGGAAAACGCCGGCCTCTACAAGGGGCTGCAAGAGCTGCGGGAGATGATCGGCTCCTACCAAACCCTGCGGGAGGGGGCGCGGGGCATTGCCATCGTCAACGCCATCTGCGACAAGGCGCGGCTGGTGAACCTGGACAAGGATGTGGAGTTGCCCCAGGGGGACGCCGCCCAGTTGAGCTTGGAAGAGCGGGACAGGGTGGTGGGCAAGCTCTACGCCCAGCTGATGGAGATCGAGTCGCGGCTGTTGCCCTGTGGTCTGCACGTCATTGGAGCGCCCCCCACCGCCGAAGAGGCGATTGCCACCCTGGTGAGCATTGCCAGCATTGACCGCCCGGAAGAAGGGATCCTCGGCCTGCCCCGCATTCTCGCCCAAAGCCTGGGCCGGGACATCGACGAGATCTACCGCAACCGGGATCGGGGACACCTGGCGGATACGGAGCTGCTGGATCGCATCAACAAGGCCTGCCAGAAGGCGGTGGCGGCGCTGGTGCAGGAGCAGACCGACGCCCAGGGCCGGGTCGCGCGGGTGGCCAAGCTCAACTTTTTCAACATGGGCCGGCAAGCCCCCTGGTTGGCAGTCCTAAAAGAAGCGGGCTACCCCCAGGTGGATCCGGATCTTTTGAAGCCCTTGTTTGAATTTCTGGAGGAGTGCCTCAAGCAAATTACGGCAGATTATGAGCTGGGATCCCTGCTGCGGGCCTTGGAAGGGGAGTACATTTTGCCGGGGCCAGGAGGGGATCCCATCCGCAACCCCAATGTGTTGCCGACAGGGCGCAACATCCACGCTTTGGATCCCCAGTCCATCCCCACGGCAGCCGCCATCCAGTCGGCGGAGATGGTGGTGGAACGGCTGCTGGCTCGCGAGATGAGCAGTAACGGTGGCCGGTACCCGGAAACCATCTCGGTGGTGCTCTGGGGCACCGACAACATCAAGACCTATGGGGAATCCCTGGCGCAGGTGCTGTGTTTGCTGGGGGTGCGACCCAAACCCGATGCCCTGGGGCGGGTGAACAAGGTGGAGTTAATCCCCTTAGAGGAACTGGGCCGGCCCCGCATTGATGTGGTGGTGAACTGCTCGGGGGTGTTCCGGGATCTGTTTGTTAACCAGATGGACCTGATCGACCGGGCGGTAAAGCTGGCGGCCACGGCCAACGAGCCCCTGGAGCTGAACTTCGTGCGCAAGCACGCCCTGCAGCAGGCAGAAGAGCTGGGGCTAACCCTGGAACAGGCGGCGACGCGGGTCTTTTCCAATGCGTCTGGCTCCTACTCGGCCAACATCAACCTGGCGGTGGAAAACAGCTCTTGGGAAGATGAAAGCGAGCTGCGGGAGATGTACCTATCCCGCAAGTCCTTTGCCTTTGGCTCGAATCTGCCTAACCAGCAGATGCGGCAGCTTTTTGAAGCCAGCTTGAAGACGGTGGATGTGACCTTCCAGAACCTGGACTCCTCGGAGATCAGCCTGACCGATGTCAGCCACTACTTCGACGCGGATCCCACCAAGCTGGTGCAAAGCCTGCGCCCCGACGGCAAGGCCCCCTCGGCCTACATGGCAGATACCACCACGCCCAACGCCCAGATCCGCACCCTGAGCGAAACCATCCGTCTGGACGCCCGCACCAAGCTCCTCAACCCCAAGTGGTATGAGGGGATGCTCAAGCACGGCTACGAAGGGGTACGGGAGATCGCCAAGCGGCTGGTCAACACCTCCGGCTGGTCAGCTACGGCAGGCGCGGTGGACAACTGGATCTACGAGGAAACCAACGAGACTTTCATCAAGGACGAGGCGATGCGGCAGCGCTTGATGAACCTCAATCCCCACTCCTTCCGGCGCATTGTCGGATCCCTGCTAGAGGTGCATGGGCGTGGCTATTGGCAGACTTCCCAGGCCAATATCGAGCGTCTGCAGGAGCTGTATCAGGAGATCGAGGACAGAATCGAAGGGGTGGAGTAATTAATATGGTTGTTTCAGGTTAGCGTGAGACGTCTGGGCTACTGTTCGCGCCAGCGGGACGGAGTCCTTAGACCTTACGTGAAGTCGGCAAAAGCTGCAACCATGGCCGGATCCTTGCCCAGGGCTTCTAAAGCAGCAGTGGATCCTGCCAAGTTCGTTGATTACTCTATGAATCCAGCTAATCCTGGAAATCAAGGCAAGTGGATTGCCTTTGCAGAGCTTGGCTATGATGTCAGTACACCAGAGGGAAGAAGGGTGGGATTTGCTCACATTCTGCAACAGGTTACTGCTGCTCTGCCTTGCGCCTTAGCCGGGGATCCGTTTCCAACACCCTATGGAAGCCGCTATCGAGTCAAGATTGAAATTTTGGGCCTCAATCAGAAAAAAGGCACTTTAGTGACCGTGTGGCAGGTTGATAAGGAAAGTTTAATCCCTCGTTTGGTCACCAATTGGCTAGAGGTACACAATGATGAGTAAAACCACTTCTAGAATCAAGCCATACAGTAGAGTCAAAACTGTGGCAGATGTCAAGGAGTATTTCAGCGAGACCACTATTCCTGCTGGAACTCAGGGATCCATTGTGGAATGTTACTCAGATCCCACTGAAGGCTATGCGGTTGATTTAGCGGTTCCGGATTTGAGCTTGGTAGGAGGTTTTCGATATTTTAATCTCATTCTTTTTCCCGATCAGTTTGAAGTCATAGATCCCGAAACATGAAGTATCCAATGTTGAATGGACGTTCCCTCTACCCCACCAATCCGGCCCAGCGCAGGTAGCCCTCCACCAGTTGGGATCCGGCCAGAGCCGCCACCCCTCCACCCATAGCCAAGTAGGGGCCGAAGGGGATGGGCTTTCCCAGGCGGGCCCGCCCCTTGGTCATGGCCAGCAAGCTAGCCAGCAGGCCAAACCCGGAACCCAAAAGAAGGGCCACCACCACCCCCTGCCACCCCAACCACATGCCGATCAGGGCCAACAGCTTGCCATCTCCCCTGCCCATAGCCTCCCGCCCCAAGACCCAACGGGCCAAGAGGCCAATGCCCTCCAGCAGCCAGAGGCCCAGCACAGCTCCTGCAATCCCTGCCACCAGTGACAGGCCTGTAGCGGCCAGGGATCCGGATCCCTGGAGCCACGGCAGAGCCAGGCGGGCCAAAAGCCCCACTACCAGGCCTGAACGGGTCAGCTCCTCCGGCAGCAAAAAGGTATCCAGATCGATGAGCGCTAGGGCCAACAGCCAGCTCAACAAGATGCAGGTGAGGATCCCTTGGGCAGAAAACCCCAAAGCGCCGATGCTGAGGGCAAACAGGCCCATTGTCAACGCCTCAACGGCAGGGTAGCGCCAGCTAATCTGCGCCCCACAATGGCGGCAGCGACCGCGCAGCAACAACCAGCCCAGGATGGGAATGTTCTCCGTGGGGCCCAGCGGCGTCTTGCAGCTTGGACAATGGGATCCGGGATGGAGCAGAGAAAGACCCTGCGGCAGGCGATAGACCACCACGTTCAAGAAGCTGCCCACACAGGCCCCCAACACCAGCACCAGCACCCAGCCCAGTAGGCGCAGCTCCCAGGTGCCGTTCGCATCAGCGTTGCTCAGCCACATCATGCGAGCGTTGTGCAGTAGGGGAGAATCTCGAGCATGGCAGCCATTCCCATCGCGTCGGCAGGACGGAGTCCCTAAAGGCAGAAAAAGGAAGGATCTGCTCTGTCAGCGTAGCTCCTTGTGCCTCACCGCAGCGGCTCCAATTGCTGCAGCGGAATAAAAGTTTCCTGGGGCAAGAGAATGGGAAACTCGGAAAAGATCAGATCCCCTCGCAGGGTACGGCGGTGAATAACTACCCCCCGCGGAGGTTGCTCCAGCACTTCCGGTCGATACTGCAGATGAAATTGATAAATCTGGCGAGCCGCTTGAAGCAGAGCGCTGTCCATGAGCTGTTTTCCTTGCCAAATTCACAACTACCCTAACGACATTCCCATCGCGTCGGCGGGACGGAGTCTTTAGACCTTTTGGGATCCCCAAAGTTCTGTCTGCCATCCCTCAGACTTTTTTAGAACGGTTAAGGCTTCTGAAAAGCCGAGGATCCCCTGAGCCGAACACCTGCTGCTTCCCAAAAGACAAGTCACCCGCCCCCGCCAGCCTAAACTTAGGATATCGCCGCCGAGGACTTATGGGTCACCTCCGCCCACTCAATTCTCGATGTCTGTCCAGGAATGGAGGCCATAGAGCACTCTGGAGTTGTCGGCAGCCAGCCTAAGACAGTTTGACGTCAGGGCTGGGGGAGATCAAATCTGGGCCGATGCTGTAGGAGGAGCCACGGTAACTGGGTTTGGGATTGAGCTTGTCTTGAAAGCGGGTGATGATCTGGATGGTGCGCTGTACATCCGCCGGAAAGATCACCACCAGGTCTCCGGGTTCGGCTTTCTCCAGAGCGGTTTCGATGGCAGTTGCCTCATCCAAGATTTCCTGCAGGCGATCCCCTGCCTTTTCCTGTTCCCAACCCTGCCGGATCAGGGCGGCCACCTCGCCTGGTTCCCGTCCTCGCCGGTCATCATCTTCTTTGACAATGGCTCGGTCGAACATGCGCGCTGCCAAGACTCCCAGCTCTCGTAGGTCGCTGTTGCGCCGATCCCCAGGCCCGCCGATGACCCCAATTTTTCGTTGGCAATCCCAGCGCTCCAGGGTACTTTGAATGGCTTCGTAACCTGCTGGGTTGTGGGCATAGTCCACCAACACCTGGTAGCCCCCTACATCAAACAAGTTGAGGCGACCGGGGGTCTGGGCTACAGAACTGGTGAAGGTGCCCAGTGCCATGCGGATGTCGTCGATGGAAACCCCGTGCAGGAAGGCTGCCAAAGTAGCGGCCAGCACATTTTGGATCATGAAGCTGGCCTTGCCAGAGAGGGTGAGGGGAATTTTGGTTACATCTTCTATGCGCAGTTTCCAGCCCCGTTTCAAAATGGAGATGTGGCCCTCTTCATAGACAGCTGCTATGCCCCCGGAAGCAATGTGCTTTTGAATGAGGGGATTTTCCGGGTTCATGCTGAAATAGGCCACTGTCGCCTTGACATTGGCGGCCATGGCGGCCACCAGACCATCATCGGCATTCAGGACGGCGTAGCCCCGCTCGTGTACCGCTTCCACCAAGACGGATTTGACGCGGGCCATGTCTTCTAGGGTTTCGATATCCCCCAACCCCAGGTGATCTGAGGTTACGTTGAGCACCACGCCAATATCGCATTCCGGAAACCCCAGCCCCTCTCGCAAAATGCCGCCTCGCGCCGTTTCCAGCACCGCCACTTCTACGGTGGGATCCCTGAGCACCAGGCGGGCGCTGTGGGGGCCGGTCATGTCTCCCTTGGCAATTTGATGGTTTTGGATGTAAACGCCGTCGGTGGTGGTGAAGCCGACCCGCTTGCCGATGCCTTTGAGGATGTGGGCGATCAGGCGGGTGGTGGTGGTTTTGCCGTTGGTGCCGGTGACGGCCAGGATGGGGATGCGGGTGTGGCTGCCGGGGGGAAAGAGCATGTCGATGATGGGCTCAGCCACATTGCGCGGGATCCCTTCGCTGGGGGCCAGGTGCATGCGCAGGCCGGGAGAAGCGTTCACCTCGACAATGCCGCCACCGGTTTCGTTGACGGGCTGGGCAATGTCCGGGCAGATGAGGTCGATGCCCGCCACATCCAGGCCGATGATCTGAGCTGCCCGTTCGGCAATGAAGGCGTTGTAGGGATGGATGATATCGGTGCAATCGACGGCGATGCCTCCGGTGCTCAGGTTGGCGGTGGATTTGAGGGTGCAATGTTCTCCTTTGGGCAGCACCGTATCCAGGGTGTAGCCTTTGCTTTCGAGGATACGCAGGGTCATGTCATCAACGCTAATTTGGGTCAGCACGTTTTCGTGGCCAAACCCCCGCCGCGGATCCCTGTTGACTTCGTCGATCAGCTCTTGAATGGTGGAGCGGCCATCTCCCACCACATAGGCTGGGATCCGCTTGGCCACAGCCACCAGCTTGTTGTTGATCACCAGCAGTCGGTAGTCATCCCCCACCAGGTGCTTTTCCACCAACACCACATCGGAGTATTGGCTGGCGGCATCGTAGGCGATCTCGGCGGCTTCCAGGCTGGTGATGTTGACGGTGATGCCCTTGCCGTGGTTGGCGTTAAGGGGCTTGATCACCACCGGAAAGCCCCCCACATCCTCGATGGTGGCTGCCAACTCGCTGCGGCGACGCACCGTATAGCCCTTGGGCACCGGGATCCCCATGTCCTGCAGCAGTTCTTTGGTGGCCCGCTTGTCGGCGGCCAGGTCGGCGGCAATGATGCTGGTTTTTTCAGTGGTGGTGGCTTCGATGCGCTTTTGGTAGACGCCGTACCCCAGTTGCACCAGGGATCCCTTGTTGAGGCGCAGATAGGGGATCCCGCGCAGGGCGGCCTCGTCCAGCAAAGCTTGGGTGCTGGGGCCGAAGCGGACGTTCTCTCGGATCTCTCGCAACTCTTGAATGTCCAGTTCTAGGTCGCGGCGGTAGTCTTCTCCATCCACCAAAGCCTGACAGAGGTAGACTGCAGCTTTGGCTGCAAAGCGCCCGGCCTCTGCCTCTTGATACTCGAACACGACGTTGTAGGTGCCGGGGGTGGAGGTTTCGCGGGTGCGGCCAAAATCCACTTTCATGCCGGCCAGAGTCTGCAGTTCCAAGGCCACATGCTCCACCACATGGCCCATGAGGGTGCCCTCTTCCACCCGTTGCAAGAATCCCCCATAGCAGCCGCGGGAGCACTGGTGTTCCCACAGTCCCGGCAACAGGGCCTCCAACCTTTCTTTGAAACCCGGGATGGTGTTGGTGGGTCGCTCCTGCAAGTCTTCCAGATCAAGCCGCATTTGAATCAGCTTATGACGACGGATGCTCCAGTAGTTGGGGCCACTGAGAACGCGGATGGATCGGATGCGCATAGGGTCTAGGGGAAACAGCGGGGAAGGGGACAGATAACTTAGGGTCGTTTTCAGGATGCCGGCGCAGGAAACTGCCAAGGACTACATCCCGCTGGCGCGACCAGCCCTAATCTACACTCCCTTTGCCAAGGTCGAGAAAGAGTATCCTTTAATACAATTCTTTCGGCAGGCGAGCAAGGTTAAGACAACGCAATGGATCCCGCTTGACCACATCGGTACAGTGGGGAGCAGACGGGTCTGCGGCACATGGAAAGAACCTATCTGCTGGGGTTGGGCTGGATCTTGGGCCTGCTGGTGCGGGCTTGGCCCCAGGCTGCCGGGTGGGGCTGGGGGATCCTGCTGGGATTGGGGCTGGCGGGATCCCTGCTGTGTCGGCGGCGACTGCGTTTGGCCCGCACTTGGCTGGCGATGGGGCTGGTGGGGTGTCTGGCTTGGAATTACCTGGGTTGGCGGCAGCCTTTTCCCGGCCCGACGGATATCAGTCTGTTGGCCCCCCAGCAGCAGATGAACTTGGTGGGCACCGTCCTCTCGGAACCCCGTCCCACCCGCAGCGAACGGCGGCAATTTTGGCTGAGAGCAGAGCAGGTGCTCAACGCCGACTCCACGGCCCGCCAGGTCAGCGGCAAGCTCTACGTCACCACCGGCCCTGAGGCCCTCCAGGACAAGGATCTCCACCCCAACCAACGGGTGCGCCTGACGGGATCCCTGTACCTGCCCAGTCCGGCCTTGAACCCGGGCAGCTTTGATTTTCAAGCCTACCTGCAGCGCCAGGGGGCTTTTGCCGGCTTCAGCGCCCGTGAGGTGATCCTGCAGCCGGGGGGAAGAGGTTGGGGGGGCTGGGTGTTGCGGCGGCGGGTGCGGGAAGCGTTCATCGCCGGGCTAGGAGAGCGGCAGGGAAATCTGTTGGCTTCCTTGGTGCTGGGATCCCGGACCGCCCAATTGGATTTCGACTTGCAGGATGCCTTCCGGGAAATCGGCATGGCCCATGCGCTGGCCGCCTCTGGGTTCCATGTGTCGCTGTTGGTGGGGGTGGTGTTTGTCCTGACACGGCGGTTGGCGGTGCGCCTGCAGCAGGGGATCATTCTGGCAGTGCTGGGGCTTTACATTGCTCTGACGGGGTTCAGCCCTTCGGTGTTGCGGGCAGCACTGATGGGGGCAGCAGCCATGGTGGTGCTGACGGAGCCGCGCCTGCAGGGAAAAGTTAGGCTCAATCCGCTGGGCACGTTGCTGGTGGTGGCGGTGGTGTTGCTAATCTATCAGCCCATGTGGATTACGGATTTGGGGTTCCAGCTCAGCTTCGCCGCCACCCTGGGCCTGCTGGTGGGGACAGCTCCCATCGTTTCCCGCTTGGACTTTTTGCCCCCGGCAGTGGCCACCGCCTTGGCCGTTCCTCTGGCCACCCAGATCTGGACTTTGCCGCTGCAGGTGGCCATCTTTGGCCGCATCCCCACCTATTCACTGCTGGCCAACCCGCTGCTGCTGATTCTGCTGGTGCCGCTGCTGGTGGCAGGGTTCGGGGTGGCCTTTGTGGCTTTACTCTCTCCAGGGCTGGGATCCCTGCTGGCAAGGCCCCTAGAGCTGCTTCTCACGCCTTTGATCAACTGGGTGAGCTGGATAGCCGGTTGGCCCTTCAGCTCCTACTACACCGGCGGAGTTTCTCTGCTCCAGTGCTTGCTCCTCTACGGCGCGCTGGTGGCCCTAACCTTTTGGCCACGGTGGCAACGGGCTTTCCGCTGGCAGGGCACTGCCTTGATCCTGGTCGGGATCCTGTTGGGGCCGGGGTTGTGGCCGGGGCCAGCCGTTCAGATCACCGCCCTGGCCAGTGGGCGAATCCCCATCCTGGCCATTCAAGCGGAAGGACGCCACCTCTTGCTCAACAGCGGGGATCCCCGCCTGGCAGAACGCACAGTAGTGCCCTTTTTGCGGCAGCGGGGCCTGCGCCGTCTGGATGGAGCGGTGGCCATGACCTCTGTCGGCTCTGCCAATGGCGGCTGGGAGATCCTGCTGTCGGCTTTCTCCAAAGGAGTACGTCCCGCCAGCGCGATTGGGCAATTTTGGGATGGGGGAGGGGCCAATGCTGCTTCCGAAAGTTACCTGCGCTCCCTCAGTGCTGTGCAAGCTGCCGGGATCCCCTATCGAGTGTTGCAGCCTGCCGACCGGATCCCGGTGTCGCAGCGGTTGAGCCTACAGGCCATCCACACCAACCCCCTGGTGTTGACTTTAGAAACAGAGGGATTCCATTGGCTGCTGCTGGGCTCTGCCGGCACCCATGTGCAAGCCGAGCTAACCGGATCCCCGCTGATGCCGGCCCAGATCGACTGGCTGTGGTGGGACGGGGGATCCCTGATTTTGGATCTCCTGGAGCGCTTTCAGGTGCAGGCGGGCATTAGCTCTGGCTCTGTCGGCGAGACGGTGGTCACCTGGTTCCGGCAGAAACAACGACCCCTCTACGTAGCCGATTGGTCTGGAGCGGTAAGCTGGTCGCGGCGGGGAGTGCAAACCCTGAGGGCGCAATTGGAGTAGGGCCGGTTTCCAGACCAGGCAGCTTTCTCAGCAGCCTCCCAGTTATCCTGTTTTTGCAACTACGAGCCTCAATCGTTCTCAAGCGTTAATTATTGATTCATGACTGCCTTATGAGCATAGCTGCCAATTAGGCTAAGAATAGCCTCAAGAGGTTTTGCAGCGGGTGATCCATGTCCAAGGCAGAGATGGCGCTGAGCTTTCTGGCCCAGATTCCTCCCGGCTATCTCAACCTGATGGGGTATGTGGACGAGTCGGAAGTGAATGGGCCGGGCTGCCGTGCGGTGGTGTGGGTGCAGGGCTGCTTGCGGGAGTGCCCAGGCTGTTTCAACCCGGCTTCCTGGCCGTTTGTCATCCATCAACTGGTGAGCGTGACCGACCTAGCAGCCCAAATCCTAAGCAACCCCAAAAATCAAGGGGTAACCTTCTCCGACGGGGAACCCTTCTGGCAGGCTCCTGCCCTGGCCAGCTTGGCGCGGCTTCTCAAGGCCAAAGGGCTGACAGTGATGTCTTTTACCGGCTTTACCCTAGAACAGTTGCACTCCCCCCAAGCTCCTCCCGGCGCCCAGGAGCTGCTGCAAGAGCTGGATATTTTAGTGGACGGCCCCTATCTCCAATCTCAGGCCATTCACTCCCCCCACTCGCTGGTCTCTTCCCGCAACCAGCGGGTGCACGTCTTCAACCCCGCCTTGCAAAACCAGCTTAATTGGGCCAGTGACCAGGTGGAAATTCATATCCTCAAAGATGGAACCCGCATCGTTACCGGCTACGGCAGCCAGTTTCTCCTCGACGAGGCAGGCTCTTGAACTGCAGTGATCCTTTATCCTACACCTGCAGGGGTTCCCTGAAACAAGCGGGCAGTCGCCAGCACATCTCCAGCCAGCTTTTTAGCTCCTCAGGTTGGCCCATGAGGCTCATTTCCACCAGCAGAATGGCGGCTCGGTCGGCGGCTCCTTTGGATCCCAGACGAATCAAGGCAGACAGGCTTTCTTCCCGCCAGCAGACGGATACCCCCTGCCGGATCAAGGCCCGGGCGGCAACGGGGATGCACGAGAGTGGCACTTGGATGTCCCGCCGCTCGTAATCGGGAATGGACAGCATGAACGGCAACCCAAATCTTTATTATGTCTTAATCTTCTTCCCTTTTCGCCTGTCCGTCACGGGTCTTTGCAAAGTATGAAGTGATCTTTTGTGAACTTTGTAGAGTTCTCGACATCGTTGCGAATAGTGGGAGAGAAAGACAGGGATCCCTGTAGAAGGCTTAAAAGATAGCGGCGATTTCTCAGCCTCATTTCCCCACAGCCGCGAGAATGGCTGCATGCGCAGGAGATGGGGAGATGCGGGCAGAAGGTTGGGAGAGGCGGGTTGGTCGCTTGTTGCCCAAGGCCACCCTTGCCGGAGCCGTATTGATCCTAGTGGCGATGGGCAGGCCGCTGCGACTGGTGGGCAATGGAGAAAATATGGTGGTGTTCACCTGGAGAGGGGGGGTAAGGCCGGTGGCTTTGCAGCCTGGTCTCCATTGGGTGCCGCCTTTTGTCTCGCGCACGGTTACCTTCGATGTAAAAACGCAGGCCCTCACCTGGAAGGACAACGACCCGACTGCCTACGCGCCGCGGCTGGTGGCCCTTTCTCAGGATGGGCAGCAGATTGCAGCTGAGGCGACGCTGCAGTTTCGCATTGTGGACGCCCCCAAGGTCTATACGCAACTGGGGGAAAATTACCTGGATCGCATCGCCCCCATCGTCCGGTCGGTCATTCTGAATGAGACCAGCGGCTTTTCTGCCCAGGCTCTGTATTCTACCGAGCGTCCGCTGCTCCAGGGCCAAATCCGCGAACGGGTGGCTCTTCTGCTGAAGGAATACGGCATCGAGGTTTTGGATTTTCTGCTGCGGGATGTGGATTTCGATCCTGATTTCGTAGCGGCCATTGAGGCAAAAACCATTGCTGAAAATCAACTGGCGCAAAAGCAATTTGAGATCGAGCAGGCCCGCCAAGATGCCCGCGCCATCATTTCTCAAGCTGAGGCGGAAGCCGGTCAATTGCGAGCCAAAGCACAGGCCCTCACTCAAAATCCGCAGTACTTAGAGGTGGTGAAAGCTGCGGTACTGGGATCCCGCCTGGAAACTCTGGTTACCAAATAGCAACCAGCACTTTTTCATCCTCTTTCCACGAGGAGCCGCCATGTATCCAACAGGAGAAGCACCCCAAAGCAGAGTGGGTTGGTTAACCGTAGGAGGGATCGCCCTCTTGGCAGCTCTGGGGATGTTCCGCTCTTGCCTGTACGTCACTTTGCCCGGACATGCCACTGTAGTGTTCAATACCTTTTCCGGGCTGCAAAAGGGGCGGGTAGAATTGCCGGGGGTCATCTTCCGGATCCCAGGGATCGAAACGCCGATCACCTACACCGTGCTCACCCGCGTTTGGGAGTTTACCAACGACCCCGCCTCGGCCAATGCCATCAGCAACGCCATCACCGTGAACACCGCCGATGGACAAGCCTTTGCCATCGATGTGGCCATTGCCCTCAAGCCCAACCTCGCCACTTTGGACGAGCTGCACGCCAACATCGGCGAGAACTATCTTTCCACGGTGGTGGTGCCGGTGGTGCGCTCCAAAATTCGGGATATCTCCGCCTCTTTCGATTCGGAAGACTTCTACCGGAAAAGCCAGCGGGCTGCCATCGAACAACGAGCGCTGGACTTGATCCGCCAAGAGATGCCTACTGTCAACCGCGATGGCCAAACCCTGCCTCTGGTGCAGGTGGAGGGCCTGTTTCTGGGCAACCCCGATTTCCCACAAGCCTTAAGAGACTCGATTGAACGCAAACAGGTGGCCTCGATTACAGCACAAACGGCGGCAGTGCGGGCGCAAATTCAGGAAAAAGAGACCGAGCGGCTACTGATCTTGGCGGCGGCCAACCAGCGGGCCATTGAGCTGAAAGGACAAGCGGCAGCGCAGAACGCGCAACTGGCGGATCTGCTGTTCTACGAGAAGCTGCAAGAGCGCATCCAAAACCCGACGGACTCGCTGCCCCCTTTGCGCATCATCCGCGTCGAGGGAGATGCCACCGTGTTTCTCAATGTGGATCCCCATCAGGCAGCCCTGCAAAGAGGGCAGTAGGTTCAGCGAAGTTGCGGAGTACAGTCTTAAAAACCTGGGTGTAGAGTGTGTCTAGATACGAGGGCTGAGGGATGCCGTTTGAGTTTGTTGGCATCCTACCGCCAAGTGTTTGGACTGGGATCCCCTGTGGGGTTGCGCCGAATCCGGCTGAGGGGGAAAGCTCGTACTCGATGCAAGACTAGATTTTGGCCGCCATGAACTCCCGCCTGACTCACACCCCCTTTCCCCGTCTAAACCCGAAGCTGGCGGAGGCGGATCATGTTTTGGTGGTGGACGATCAGGCCAGCAGCCGCCTCTACATCGGTGAGCTGTTGCGGTCGGCCCACTTCCGCGTGAGCGAGGCCACCAACGGCGAAGAGGCTTTGGAGGCTGTGGAGCGGCTTCGGCCAGACTTGGTGCTGTTGGATGTGCTGATGCCGAACATGAGCGGGTTCGATGTCTGCCGGCAACTGAAGGCCAATGAGCTGACCCGCCTGATCCCCGTTGTGCTGATCACTGCCCTGACCGACCGCTCCAATCGCCTGATGGGGATGCAGGTGGGGGCCGACGACATTTTGACCAAGCCCTTCGATCACGTGGAGCTGCTGGCGCGGGTACGCTCATCCATCCACCAAAAGCGTTTGAACGAAGATCTGGATCACGCCGCCAAGGTGTTGTTTGCCATTGCCCGCGCTGTGGAGAGCCGGGATCCCATCACGGGTGACCATTGCGAACGCTTGGTGGTCATGGGGGAACAGTTTGGTCGTTACTTGGGGCTGTCTCGTCAACAGATCAAGGCCCTGCGCTGGGGCGGCTACCTGCACGACATCGGCAAAGTCGGGATCCCGGATGCAATTTTGTGTAAGCAGGGCAAGCATACCCCGGAAGAATGGGAGATCATGAAGTCCCACGTCTTGATTGGCGAAGACATTTGTCGGGGCTTGCGCACCCTGCAGGATGTGCTGCCGATCATCCGCCACCACCACGAGCGTTGGGATGGCAGCGGCTACCCGGATGGGCTGGCAGGCGAAGAGATTCCCCTGTTGGCCCGCGTCTTTCAGGTGATCGACATCTTCGACGCTCTGATCTCCTCTCGCCCCTACAAACCGGCCCTGACCGCCGAACAGGCCCTGGAAGTGCTGCGGGAGGAAACCCGCAAGGGCTGGCGGGATCCGAACTTGGTGCGTGAGTTTTGTGACTTTATGTTTGTTACGGCCTTTAATTTGCTGGAGGCGGGATAGGGGCTAGGGTTCCGGGCCAGGCTGGACAGGCAGCTTTTGGGGTTTGGGCGACGACAACTACTCCGGCCACCGGGATCCCGGCAGCGGCCAATACCTGCTGGGCGGCTTGCACAGTAGAGCCGGTGGTGTAGATGTCATCCACCAGCAACACCGGTGTGGCCGGAACTTGTTTCAGGGCAAAGGCCCCGGCCAAGTTGTGCTGTCGTTGCAGCGGGTTGAGCTCATGTTGAGCCGCTGTGGCCCGCACCCGCACCAGAGCCTCAGGCCAATGTCTCAGACCTGTCCGCTGGCAAAAGGCTTGGCTGATCAAGGCGGCTTGGTTGTAGCCCCGTTGCCGCAGGCGCTCCGCATGAAGCGGGATGGGCACCACCGTGTAGGCCCCAGGGGAGCCTAAAGAGGTGGACTGGCTTTCGACCCAGCGGGATCCCAGCCATTCTCCCAAAACCGAGCCAATGCGCCGTTGTCCTTCGTACTTCAGGCAATAGATGGCCCTGCGCAGCGCCCCCCGGTGGATCCCCCAGGCGTAAAGTGGCCAAGGCGAGGTGGTGACTGGCCAAGTGGCAAGGCGCTCCGCCTGCAACCGCCTTTGACAGTCTTGACAGAACACGGCCTTGGCAGGGCGCCGGCAAAGCGGACATGGAGGCACAATCCACCAATCTAACCAGCCCATCGTCTGCTAGGGATCCTTTCTGGTGTGCAGAGTCTCCTAAAAAGCTGAGGCAAGGGGGGAACGAGGCCGAAATTCAGACTCGGCCAGGCTAACAGCCCAGCAGTCCATCCCCAAGTTGACGCTGGGATCCCGCCTTGCTAGGATTCAATATCGCCGGATAATTCAACCGGATAATTTAAAATTTGAGCCGTGACCTTCTCTGCCAGCCCATGCCCACCATTCAGCAACTGATCCGTGAGGAGCGCAGCGTTGCCGCTCGCAAGACCAAGTCTCCTGCCCTGAAGGCTTGTCCACAGCGGCGGGGGGTTTGCACCCGAGTGTACACGACAACGCCCAAAAAGCCCAACTCGGCCCTGAGAAAAGTGGCTCGCGTTCGCCTCACTTCCGGCTTTGAGGTCACCGCTTACATTCCCGGCATCGGCCACAACCTACAAGAGCACTCTGTGGTCATGATTCGCGGTGGGCGGGTTAAGGATTTGCCCGGCGTGCGTTACCACATTATCCGGGGCACCCTCGACGCTGCAGGGGTCAAAGACCGCAAACAAGGCCGCTCCAAATACGGGGCGAAACGGCCCAAGCCGGGCCAAGCTCCAGCCGCCGCTGGCAAGAAAAAATAGCTTTGCCCTCACCCTCAACCCTCCATATCCCACTCGTCATCTTTCTTTCTGCCATCCCCATCTGAACAAGCAACCCAGCTCCTATGTCTCGCCGCAACCGTGCCCCTCGTCGTGATGTGCCCCCGGATCCCAAGTATGGGAGCCGTCTGGTTACCATGCTGATCCGCAAGTTGATGATGAGGGGTAAGGCATCCCTGGCTGCCAGGATCCTCTATGAAGCTCTGGACATTGTGCGGGAGCGCACTGGCCAAGACCCACTGCCCTTGCTGGAAAATGCTGTTCGCAACGCCACCCCACTGGTGGAGGTGAAAGCCCGCCGGGTGGGCGGAGCCACTTATCAGGTGCCTGTGGAGGTGAGAGGAGAGCGGGGCACTTCCCTAGCGCTGCGCTGGTTGGTGACCTTTTCGCGCACTCGTCCAGGTCGCACCATGGCCGCCAAGTTGGCCAATGAGCTGATCGATGCAGCCAACGAAACCGGCAGCGCCATTCGACGGCGGGAAGAGGTGCATCGCATGGCCGAGGCCAACAAGGCCTTTGCCCACTACCGCTACTGAATTAGCCTGGCGGAGCAGGAGGGCTTTTAGGATCCCTGTTCTGCCCACCCAGAGTTCGAGTGAGGTGGAGAAAATCGGCAAAAAAGATTAGAATTGTAAAGGATTTTTTAGTTTGCCCAAGTCGCAGGGCGACGAGAATTGGGAGGTTGACGTGGCACGCACAGTTCCCCTAGAACGAGTCCGAAACATCGGCATCGCGGCTCACATCGATGCTGGCAAGACCACGACCACAGAGCGGATTCTCTTCTACTCCGGTCTGGTGCACAAAATTGGCGAAGTTCACGACGGAACTGCGGTCACCGATTGGATGGCCCAGGAGCGGGAGCGGGGCATCACCATCACCGCTGCGGCCATCACCACCCGTTGGACTAAGCGGGATCCCGCAAATCCTTCCCAGCCCCTCTCCGGCGCACCGGAGTACACCATCAACATCATCGATACTCCTGGGCACGTCGATTTCACCATTGAAGTTGAGCGCTCCATGCGGGTGCTGGATGGGGTGATCGCCGTCTTTGACTCGGTGGGCGGCGTGCAGCCTCAGTCTGAGACCGTCTGGCGGCAAGCCAATCGTTACAACGTGCCCCGCATTGCCTTCGTCAACAAAATGGATCGCATGGGGGCCAATTTCCTCAAGGTTTACAACCAGATCCGGGAGCGCCTCAAGGCCAATGCTGTGCCCATCCAACTGCCCATCGGTGCCGAAGACGGGTTTTGCGGCATTGTTGACTTGGTGCGGATGCAAGCCCGCATTTATATGGATGAGATCGGCAAAGACATTCGTCCGGCCCCCATCCCTGAGGAGATGAAAGATCTCGTGGCAGAGTATCGGGCCAAGCTGGTGGAAGCAGTGGCCGAGACGGACGAAGCTCTGATGGAGAAGTACTTTGCCGAAGAAGATCTGAGCGAAGCCGACTTGATGGCGGGTCTGCGCAAAGGCACGATCAGCGGCCAAATTGTGCCCATGCTGTGTGGCTCTGCCTTCAAGAACAAGGGAGTCCAGATGCTGCTGGATGCGGTGGTGGATTACCTACCCTCGCCTGTGGATATTCCGGCCATCAAGGGGGTGCTGCCGGATGGATCAGAAGTGTCCCGCCGCGCCAGCGACGATGAGCCCTTCTCCGCCCTGGCCTTCAAGTTGATGAGCGATAAGTACGGGGATCTCACCTTCATTCGCGTCTACTCGGGGGTGTTGACCAAAGGTACTTATGTGCTCAACTCCACCAAGAACAAGAAGGAGCGAATTTCGCGGTTGGTGGTGCTGAAGGCCGATGAACGCTTGGACGTGGATGAGCTGCGGGCAGGAGATCTGGGAGCTGTGGTGGGCCTCAAGGACACCACCACCGGAGACACCCTCTGCGACGAAAATGCGCCGGTGATCCTGGAGTCTCTGTTTATCCCAGAGCCGGTGATCTCAGTAGCGGTAGAACCCAAAACCAAAGCCGATATCGATAAGCTCTCCAAGGCCCTGCAGGCCCTGGCCAAGGAGGATCCCACCTTCCGCGTGTCTGTGGATCCCGAGACCAATCAAACCATCATCTCTGGGATGGGCGAGCTGCACCTGGAGATCTTGGTGGATCGGATGCTGCGGGAGTTCAACGTAGAAGCCAATGTTGGTAACCCACAGGTGGCCTACCGCGAAACCATTCGCAAGCCGGTTAGCCGCGTGGAAGGCAAGTTTGTTCGCCAGAGTGGTGGCCGAGGCCAGTACGGCCATGTGGTTATCGACCTAGAGCCGGCGGAGCCGGGTACAGGATTTGAGTTCGTTTCCAAGATTGTGGGTGGCGTTGTGCCCAAAGAATACATTGGGCCAGCCGAGCAAGGGATCCGAGAAGCCTGCGAATCCGGTGTGCTGGCGGGCTATCCCCTGATTGACATCCGCGCCACCCTGGTGGATGGCTCCTACCACGAGGTGGACTCCAGCGAAATGGCCTTCAAGATCGCCGGTTCGATGGCTCTGAAGGAGGCCGCTCGCAGGGCAAGCCCTACCCTGCTGGAGCCGATGATGAAGGTCGAGGTGGAAGTCCCTGAAGCCTTTGTGGGGGATGTCATCGGGGACATCAACGCCCGCCGCGGCCAGATGGAGGGGATGAATACAGAAGGCGGCATTACCAAAGTCAATGCCAAAGTTCCCTTGGCGGAGATGTTTGGCTATGCCACCGACATTCGCTCCAAGACCCAGGGTCGAGGCACCTTCACGATGGAGTTCAGCCACTACGAGGAAGTTCCTCGCAGTATCGCCGAAGCCATCATTGCCAAAAACAAAGGAAATGAGTAGCTGACTGAAACCAAAAAGGAAGTGATGATTCATGGCACGCGCTAAGTTTGAACGCACCAAACCCCATGTCAACGTTGGCACCATCGGCCATGTTGACCACGGCAAGACCACCCTGACGGCTGCCATCACCACCACCTTGGCCGCTTTGGGTCAGGCCACAGCCAAAAGGTACGATGAGATCGACGCAGCGCCAGAGGAAAAAGCTCGCGGCATTACCATCAACACCGCCCACGTCGAGTATCAGACTGCCAACCGTCACTACGCCCACGTGGATTGTCCCGGCCACGCCGACTACGTGAAGAACATGATCACAGGCGCGGCTCAGATGGATGGGGCCATCTTGGTGGTGTCTGCAGCTGATGGTCCCATGCCCCAAACACGGGAGCACATCCTGTTGGCCCGTCAGGTAGGGGTGCCCAGCTTGGTGGTCTTTCTGAACAAGGCAGATATGGTGGACGATCCAGAGCTGCTGGATTTGGTGGAGCTGGAAGTGCGGGAGCTTCTCTCCAAATACGACTTCCCCGGCGACGACGTTCCCATCATCAGAGGATCGGCGCTGAAAGCCCTAGAAAGAATGACCGCCAACCCCAAAACCCAGCGGGGCGAAGATCCTTGGGTGGACAAAATTTATGAGCTGATGGATGCGGTGGACTCCTACATTCCCACGCCTGAGCGGGATGTGGACAAGCCCTTCCTGATGGCTGTGGAGGATGTCTTCTCGATTACTGGTCGGGGCACGGTGGCTACGGGCCGGATCGAGCGGGGCCGCATCAAAGTGGGCGAAACGGTGGAACTGGTGGGCCTGCGGGAAACTCGCTCCACCACTGTTACTGGCCTGGAAATGTTCCAAAAAACCCTCGATGAGGGGATCGCCGGCGACAACGTTGGTGTGCTGTTGCGGGGCATTCAGAAGAACGAAGTGGAGCGCGGCATGGTGCTGGCCAAGCCCAAGACCATTACTCCTCACACCAGCTTCGAGTCTGAGGTGTATGTCCTCAAGAAAGAGGAGGGAGGTCGCCACACGCCCTTCTTTGCCGGCTATCGTCCTCAGTTCTATGTGCGCACCACCGATGTAACCGGCACCATCTCTTCCTTCACGGCTGATGACGGATCCCAGCCGGAGATGGTGATGCCTGGTGACCGCGTTAAGATGACGGTGGAGCTGATCCAGCCCATCGCCATTGAGCAGGGGATGCGCTTTGCCATTCGCGAGGGTGGCCGTACCGTCGGAGCGGGTGTTGTCTCCAAGATCCTGAAGTAAGCTGCTTTTTCTCGGCAGGGATTGAGTGCTGGCGGCCCCAGACCAACTCAGTTGCGATAGTGGCGCGGAGCACTTTCCCTGCCAGCTTTTTTGAGTCCCCCTTTTTCTGGATTGCTCTCCGGCCATGCCTACCTTGACTCAACAGAAAATTCGTATCCGCCTGAAGGCTTACGATCATCGGCTGCTGGATACTTCCTGCGACAAAATCGTGGATACGGCTCGTCGTACCGACGCCGTGCCGGTTGGCCCGATTCCTTTGCCTACTCGGCGCCGCATCTACTGTGTGCTGCGTTCCCCCCACATCGACAAGGACTCGCGGGAACATTTTGAAACCCGCACCCACCGGCGCATTATCGACATCTATTCCCCCTCTTCCAAAACCATCGATGCTCTCATGAAGCTGGATCTGCCGGCAGGAGTAGATATTGAGGTGAAGCTGTGATGGATCTGCAGGGATCCCCCGCTTTCGCAGTCATTTCGTAGAGCTTGGATGAGGGTGGCAGCGGGTGACGACATCGGTTGATCCAGTTGACCACGATAGCGGTGGGGAACACTTTCAGGAGTTGACAGCTCCAGAAGCGGCTACATCCCCCATTCCGGTTTTGGTGGTGGGGGCCTTGGGCAAAATGGGGCGAGAGGTGGTGCGAGCCGTTGCCCAGACGCCCGACATGAGGTTGGTGGGGGCGGTGGCCCGCTCTCAACTGGGCTCGGATATTGGCGAGGTGCTGGGCCTGGGATCCCTGGGGGTGGAGATTACCGATGACTTGTCGGGGCAGTTGCTGAGGTTGTCGCAGCGGAGCAACCGCGGCGTGATGGTGGACTTTACCCATCCTCGGTCGGCCTTTGAACATGTTCGCTCGGCCATTGCCTTTGGCGTACGCCCGGTGGTGGGGACGACGGGCCTGACGCCGGAGCAGGTGGAGCGGCTGCGGGATCTGGCGGACAAGTCGGGTGTGGGCTGTTTAATCGCGCCCAATTTTGCCATCGGCATGATTTTGCTGCAGCAGATGGCTCTGCAGGCGGCGCAGTATTTTGACCACGTTGAGATCATCGAGCTGCACCACAACCGCAAAGCGGATGCCCCCAGCGGCACGGCTCTGCAGACGGCCCAACGGCTGGGGCAATTGGGCAAGGCCTTTAACCCGCCCGTTCGCGACAGCGGGACGGAGTCCTCAGTGGAAGAAAAAGAGCTGATCCCCGGTGCGCGGGGAGGGCTCTCTGGCCCCAACATTCCCATTCACAGCGTTCGTCTGCCGGGGTTGATCGCCCATCAGGAGGTCATTTTTGGTGGGATGGGGCAAACCCTCACCTTGAGACACGACACCACCGATCGGATAGCTTTTATGCCGGGGGTGATCCTGGGGATCCGCAAGGTGCTGCAGCTTCAAGGTTTGGTCTACGGGCTGGAGCAGGTCTTGAGCTAGTGGGTCAGGGGAGGGATCCCGGCCTCATCCAGAATGCGGGGGATGAGGTGCTCGGCTTTGACGGCCATCAGATGCACCCCATGGCAGATCTGGCGGGCCTGACGCACCTGTTCGGCGGCAATGCGGATCCCTTCTTCGAGGGGGTGGGCGGCGTTGGCCAGCCGCTGGATAATCCCGTCTGGGATCTTCACTCCTGGCAGGTTGCGGTTGATAAACTCGGCATTTTTGGCCGATTTGAGCAAAAAGATGCCGGCCAAAATGGGCTTGCCGGCGGGACGGCCCAACTTATCCATGAAGCGCTCCAGTTGCTCAAAGTCGGTAACCATCTGGCTCTGGAAAAATTGGGCCCCGTTTTCCAGCTTGCGGTGGAAGCGCCGCTCCAGGCCGGAAAAGCTGCCCGATTGGGGTTCTACCGCTGCCCCTGCCAACAGATGGGTGCCCCCATCCGGGAGAGGTTTGCCGTTGCAATCGAGGCCATTATTCAGCCGTTGGATAAGCTGCAGCAAGCGCACCGACTCCAGATCGAATACGGGGCGGGCATCGGGGCAATCGCCGATGTGGATGGGATCCCCGGTGAGGGCCAACACATTGCGCAGGCCGAGAGCTGAGGCCCCCAACAGATCCCCCTGGAGGGCCAGGCGGTTGCGATCCCGACAGGCCAACTGCAGGATCGGTTCAACACCCGCCTGATGCAACAGCACCGAGGCCGCCAACGGGCTCATGCGGGCCATGGCTCGGTTGGAGTCCGTGATGTTGATGGCATGCACCCGCCCCTTGAGCTGCTGGGCCAAAGACAGCAGGGTGCTGGTGTCGGATCCCTTGGGGGGGGTGATCTCGGCGGTGAGCAGAAATTCCCCCCGCTGGATGGCCTGGGCGAAGCGGGACAGGGGAGGTGATGAGGGGATCAGGGCCACAATTCCTGAAGGAAAGGTAAAACGGCTGGCTTATTATCGACTTTTCCGGGAGGTTTTTCCAGACAGGGCGCCCTTTCTCAGAGCTTGGGCGAGGGAAGGGGGCTGGGCGGGAGTTGCACCCGCATTTCCCCCAGCCATATCTTGGGATCCCCCTGTTGCAGATGCTGCCGCCAATCCTGTGCGGCTGCAGGAGGGATCCCGTCCGGGCTTAAAGTCCAGCTCCAGCCGATCACCTGAGGCCAGCGCTGCGCCTCCAGACCTTCCAGCAGCGGTTGAGAGGTTGCTGAGCCCGGAGCCGGCCCGCGGATCACCACAGGCACTTCCGGGTTGAGGGCCTCAAGGCGGCGGTACAGCGGTTCAAAAGCGGCGGGATCCCCCGTTACCTGTAGGCTCAGCCAGTCCATCCCAGGGAAGTTAGCCCAGGCGGACACGGCCTCTGCATCTTCTCCGTCCAGCTCCACCACCCAGAGCAAATTGGCCGGGGACTCCGTCCCGCTAACGCGAACAGAGCGCAGGGTTTGCATCAGGTGTTGGTAGGCCCGTTGTTGCAGGGAGGACTCCGTCCCACCAAAGGGCTCCCCACCGCTACCGCGAGCGCGTTCGGGATCCCCGTCGCCAACGACGACGGCCAGGATGATGGGGGTGGCAAAGCGCTGGATCCCGCGGGCCCAAGAGCGCAAGGTCTCATCGTGATCCCCATTGGCCAAGGCAGAAAGTTGGGCCGGATCCAGCCGCAGGCGCAGGTAGGGGACTGAGCCGCTTTCCCGCAGGCGACTGGCCAACTGCTGTGGAAAGTCCTGGCGGGGATCCCAGAGGTGATCCACGGCTGCCCAGGCGGGGGGTTGACCGATGGCCTGGCGATAGGCGAGGAGTTGATCCCAAGTGGGAATGCCCGGCCAAGCGACCCCGTGATACAGCCGGCCCGGAGGCGGCGGCAGCGGCCTACCCCGTTGAAAGGGGGCAGAGTCAGGTGGGATTGGCGAGGTGAGAACAACCTCCAGCCGCAGCGGCGGCAAGACCTCACCGGCAGGGGGATGCGGCAGGGAGAAAGGGAGGATCCAACTGCGCTCCTGGAACTGGCCTCGGATGATCTGCTGAGGGTGAAAGTCCTGGGGAGGTGGCAGCGGTTCCAGCGGGTTTTCCCCCCAGAAAGCCCGTTGGATTACCAAGCGCACCCCTGCGCCGGGGTGGATCAGAGGCGTGGTGGTATCCAGGTGAAAGCTACCCCTGAGGCGGGTGGACGTCTCATTGGGCTCAACCCGGAAGGAGAAGGTGAGCTGGTCAGATCGGTAGGTGCCTGGAGCGGGGGAAGCAGTGGGGGGCGGGGATCCCGGCAGGCTTTCGCAGTCGGTGCAGGGAAAAATGGCCTGCGGATGGAGAGAGACAGAAGCCTCGCGGGCGGATTGCAATTGCTGGGGGGTGATGACAAAACTGGCCCAAAGATGCTTCAGACGGGGATCCCGACCGGGCGAGATATCGGAGAAGGTTCGGCCCTCAGGAGTGGCCGTGCGGGTGCCGGCAGCCGTGCCGTCCAGAGGCACCGTGGAAACTGGGTCGCCAGCACAGCCCCCCAAAAAAACGACCGACAAAATCAGCAGCAGCGCCCAGCCGCAAGTGCTCCGCACCGCTACCGCGACCCAGGGGTCGAGTTTGCAGTTGGATGGCTGGATCATGATCTCACCTCAATACACCACTCCTGCCCGGCTACCGAAGGGAGTCGATGCCGCTCTCGTCTTGTGGACGGTGCGGTTCCCGACGGGGCACCAACGCAAACGGCCAGCAAGATCCCTTTCCCTCCGGTTGCTAGAGGGATCCTCGCCCAGAGGCACACCCTTTGAGATTGATCCCGATCACACCCGTTGCTGAACGGGAAAGGTCTCCGTCCTGCCCAGGCGAACTATCCCTGCGGCACGGTTGCGACTTCTGGGTAAATGGTCAGGATCCCTTCGTAGAGGATTTGGCCGGGCTGCAACTCCAAGCGGTCGATGCGCACGCCGGGATCCAACTGAATGGGGAAATCGGCCAGGCCGGGGATGGGGATCTCTTGGCCTTCGCTCACCCAAAGGGGATTGACCAGCCGCAACCGGTTGGGGCCTTGGGCTTCTAGGCCGGTCAGCACCGTCACCGGCGCTTCCACCCCTTCCGGAGTGGTCAGGTTGGCCTGGATGCGCAGCCGACCCTGTTCCAGCGTGACCTGAGGCTGGCGGATAAGAAAAGGCACCACTTGGCCCCCAACAGGCAACTGCACCTGGGCCTGAGCCAGTTGGGCTTGGATGAGGGGAGCCTGGAGGGTGCGGTTCAGGTCTTCCTCGGTAAGGCGCAAGCTCACCTGCACCGGCACAGGGGCCAATAGCCGCAGCGGGCTCCGTCCTTGGATGGCTTCGCCCACATTGAGGCGAATATCCTGGCCCTGCAGCCGCAGATGACTGATCTGAAAGCCTTGATAGCTGAGGTTGTCTCCCGACACCTGGGCTTGAGGGATCTGCCCATTCAAAATCTGGGCGTCAGAGCCGACAATTTGCACTTGCAGGTTATCGACCCTCTGAACCTCAGAACGGATCCAAGCCGCCACCAAGGGGCTGAGAAGGGATCCGGCAATTTGGGCAAATCCGGGCCAAGGCCAAAACATGGTGGGTAGGCTGAGCAGCAATGCAAACCCTAGCCGCTGCCCCGCTTGCGAGAGCCGTTGGCGGCGACAGGCTGCCGATTGGGCTTCGAGAGGAGACGGATCTGGACTGGGCCGATGGCAAGACGTGAGCAGCACTGGATACCTCAGGAGCAACGACAAGCGATGGTTTCCACCCGAACTACAACCAGACTAGGGCAGGACTTCTCTGCCGAACAGAGGGATCCCCCGCACACTTGGAGAGGCTATCCATCCGTCAACTGCCACCAAAGATACCCCAGCCGCAGGTAGTGAAGCCGTAGCCAGGGCAAAGGGAAAGAGCGGGGCGGCTGGCGAAACAGAGCGCTCATCTGAGAAGGGATCCCGGCGATCTCCTGGGCCAGCATTTTGCCCGCCCACACTGCTGTGGCCACACCGCTGCCGTGATAGGCCAAGCCGTACCACAGGCTGGGATCCGCCGGCGAAGGGCCAATATGGGGGTGAAACTGCCGAGAAAGGCAGACCAGTCCATTCCAGGCGTACTCGATCTCCACCCCTTCCCAAGCAGGGAAAAGACGATAGAGCTGTCGGGTCATCCAAGTGCGCAACTGCTGTCGCTCCGTCGGGGTATCGCGGGTGCCACCCCGTCCCCCAAACAGCAGGCGCCCATCCGGCAGCAGACGGTAATAGAACAGCAGCCGCCGCATGTCGTAGAGCGGCGTCGGATCCCACCACCCCTGCGCTTTCTGCTCCTGAGGCGTTAGAGGTCGGGTGACCAGGATGTTGGACAGTGCCGGCAACAGGGATCCCGCCAGTTGGGGATACAGGGCCTCTGGGGTGTAGCCATTGGTGGCGATGACCAAGTGTCGAGCACGCACCGTTCCCCCTGGCGTGTGGCAGCAGTGGTGGGATCCCACCTTTTCCCAGGCCATGACCGGACTGCCGCTGTACAGTTTTGCCCCCCACCGGTGGGCTGCTTGGGCCAGCCCTTGGGTGAGCTTGAGGGGGTTGAGGCCAAACCCCACCCCGATGTGCAAAGCACCGTGGTTCTCTTGGCTGTCGAAGCCGCGTTCCCGCAGCTCTTTGGGGTTGAGGAGCTGGGCCGGGTAGCCCGCCACCTGAGTACAGATCTGGTACTCGGCCTCTAACTCCGACCATGCCTGTGGACGATGGGCCACTGCATAGCAGCCCTGTCCCTGAGCCTCTAGGGAGAAGCCCTCGCTGGCCGCCAGCTCCTGAACGGTTTCCACTGCCTGCCATTGATCCCGGTAGTAGCGCTCTGTCTCTGCCAGGCCCACCCGCCGCACCATCTGGGCGTGGGTGAGGTGGCTCGCCCCCACCCCGCAAAAGCCGCCATTGCGCCCCGAGGCCCCCCAACCCAGGGATCCTGCCTCCAGCAAGCAGGCAGAAATGCCATGGTCGCGGGCCAGGTGCAGAGCCGTCGATAGCCCCGTCAATCCTCCCCCCACAATGACCACCTCCGCGCCCACCTGCGCTTGCAAAGGTGCCGGATGCCGCCAACCGGGATCTGCTATCGTGCTGTCCCAGTAGCTGCCGACCGGGCAGGCAGGATCGTAGGTGCTGGCAGGATAAAGGCCCTTTCTCATACGAGCAATGGGAAGAACATCTTGCTGGGCAACGCCGAAGTGCTCGGTACCGCTGAGGCGACCGGTCGCAGGACAAGTGCTGAAGGGGATCCCCTCACTCCTGGGCAACGCTGTCGCAACCGGCAGCAGCGGCCTCCACATCGGCAGGGGTATTGCAGTCCAGGAAGATCTCAGGAGTGTAGAGCTCCACCTCCTGTACCCGCCTGCCCAGATCCTGCAACAACCGGCGCAGGCCCAGGGTTTCTTCTCGGAGATCCAACAGCTTTTCCCGCAAGCGCCTGTCGATCAGGGTAGGGTGCCCCCGTCGCCCTCGATGCACCGGCACAGTAACCCAAGCGCGATGGCGCAGATGGTACTCCAGCAAGCTGTGGTAGATCCACGCCGGGCGGGGCTGATCCACCGCCGAAATGGCCAGCACCTGAAAATCGGCAGGGATCCCTTCCACCCCTACCCGAATGGAGTGGGTCTTGCCCAGCTCAGGAGCCGGATTGACCAGCACCTCTGCCCCTGCCAAGTGGGGTTGGGCTGCCGCCAAATGCTGGGATCCCAGCACCACCCAGGGTTGAAACCCCGCCTGTCGCCACTGAAAAATCTGGTAAGAGAGCAGGGTTTGCCCGTCTTTCCAGGGCAGAAAGGCTTTCGGCTCTCCCATCCTTGTGGAAAACCCAGCCGCCAAGATCAGCGCATGCAGCTTCGGCTCATTTGCCAAGGAGCTTCACCAGCAGAATGCCAAACAAATATAGAAACGTCACAGCCCCGGCCAACAGGCTCTGGGTAAGGGGATCCGTCGAGGGGGTGAGAATGGCCCCCGCCACCACCGCGCCCAGAACCACGTAGCGCCAGCCCTTGAACATCTGCTCGGCAGTCACCAGCCCCAGCGCCCCCAGCAGCGCCTGCAAAATCGGCACCTGAAAGGCCAGGCCGGTGCTGAACAGCAGCAGCAGCACAAACTCAAAGTAGCGGTCGATGGACCAAGCCTGATCCACCACCCCTTCGCCGTAGCGGATGAAAAAGTTAAGCGCCGCCGGAATGAGGAGATAGTAGGCAAAGACCAAGCCGGCCACAAAGAGAAGGCTGGATCCCAGCACCACCGGCCCCAGCAGCTTGCGCTCCTTCACGCTCAGCCCCGGCAAGACGAAGCGGGCAATTTGGTAGAGCAAAAAGGGTGTGGCCAGCAATAGCCCCGAGTAGGCCGCCACCTTCACAGAAACGAAAAAATACTCCCCCGGCGCCAGTTGCAAAAAGGTAACCCCCCGAGCGGGCACCTCCAGCAGGGCGACAATGCGATTCACCACGGCAAAGCAGGCGATGATGCAGATCGCCACCGCGATCACGCTGGCCAACAGGCGGCTGCGCAGCTCTTCCAAGTGCTCCATCAAGGTCATCTCGACCTCGTAGGGAAACTCCGGATCCCGCACCCGACCAGGCTCAGGGGCCGCCGCGGCTTGCTCCGGGGACTCGGTCTCAGAGGCAAGGGTCATGGGCCAAGGTGTAACGAGACGTTCCCCGCTATCTTAGCGCTGCCCCCTCTCCAGGGAAAAGCACTTGCCCAACACTCCTCGCCATTGGGCGGTGGCCCAAGCCCGTTAAGGGGATCCCGGGGCCTGAGCAGATGAAACTGGGAAGGGGAGCGGTTGCAGTTTTTAGCGCTTGCCCAAGCCCAGCGCCTTTTCCACCTGCTGGGCGGCGTAAGCCATGGCAAAGCAGCAGATAAAGTAGATCAGGCCGATAAAAAACAGCACTTCCCGCTGGGTGCCTAGCCAGTTGGGGTTGGTGAACACCACCCGCCCCGCCTGCAGCAGGTCGATGAGGCCGACAATGAACACCAGTGACGTGTCTTTGAAGAGGGTGAGGAACTCGTTCACCAGCGCCGGAACAGCTGCCCGCAACGCCTGGGGCAAAATCACCAGAGCCGTCACTTGAAAGGGGTTCAAGCCGAGTGCCCGTGCCGCTTCTAGCTGGCCCAGCGGGATTGACTGCAGGCCGCCCCGCACGTCCTCGGCCACGTACACGGCTGTAAACAAGATGAAGGCCACCTCCGCCCTGATGATCAGGTTGACGCTGATCCCCCCCAGAAAGAAGGGCACCAACAGCCAGGCGGCAAACAGAATGGTGGTCAGGGGCACCCCCCGCACCAGCTCGATCACCAGCGTGCAGAAGATCCGGATCACCGGCAACGCCCGATTGGCTCGGCCCAATGCCAGCAACACCCCAATGGGGAAGCCGATGATCATGGCGGCTGCCGCCAAGATCAAGGTCAGCAGCAGTCCAGACAGTTGCTCGGTTCGCACTGCCGGCCAATTGGGGCCCAGGTCGCCCAGCAGCAGCTGCAGACAGAGGGGCAAGATCAAGGCCCAAACCCAGATGGAAGCCAGCCGCCAGGATTCCCGTCCGCGACTGAGGGCAATAGCGGCAAAAGTGACGCCAGAGCAAACCGCCAGCCACCCCTGCGACTGGGTTCCCAAAGGCAGGAACGCGGCTAAGCCCATAGCAGCTCCCAAGAGAATGAGGTAGTGCAGCAGCACACCGCCCCAAGTCCCCCCCGCTACCCCCAAGGTGGCCAGCACAATTCCCAACACCGCCCACACCCGCCACAGTTGGCTGCTGGGGTAGGTGCCGCTGGCAAAGATTTTCAGGTTGGCCGGGATCACCTCCCAGCGGGCTTGGGTGAACGCCCAGTTCCAGAACAGGGAAATTGCCCAGGCCAACACCAAGGCAGAGACCAAGGTGAGCAAGGTGCTCAACCAGGAGTCGAACAGGTTGCGGCGCACCCAAGCCAGAGGACTTTGTTTCTCCCTGGGGGGGAGTACCTTTTCTTCTACAAGGGGAGAGGAGAGACTGCTGGGCATGGGTTAGCGCTCCACCAATTTGACGCGGGCATTGAGCCAGTTCATGCCGTAGGAAACCACCAGGTTAAAGGTCAGGTAGGTGGCCATGAGGATGGCGAACATCTCCACCGAACGTCCCGACTGGTTGATGATGGTGCTGCTGATGTTGAACAGATCGGAGAAGCCAACGGCAATGGCCAAGCTGGAGTTTTTAATCAAGGTGAGATACTGAGTGTTCAAGGAGGGGATCATGATCCGCAGGGCCTGCGGCACAATCACCAAGCGAAAGGTTTGCAGCTCCGACAGGCCGATGGCCCGGGCCGCCTCCCACTGCCCCCGCGGCACCGCCAAAAAGGATCCCCGCACCACTTCGGCAATGTAGCAGCCGGTGTAGGTCACCAAGCCCAGCATCATGGCGGTAAACTCCGCCGAAAGCTGGATCCCACCCCGGAAGTTAAAGCGCTCCAGTACCGGGACATCCAGCCGCACCGGCGGCTCTGGGAAGAGCACCCAGCAGGCCACCGCCAGCAGCGCCACCCCCGCAGCCACCCACAGGTTCCGCTGCCGGGATCCCAGCTCGGGTCGGCAGACTAGGAGCAGCTTGCGGATCCCCCACCCAGCCGCGATTACAATGGCCAGCGCGGGAACCAGCCAGCCGCTGGGATCCAACCCGGGCAGCTTCACTCCCCGCTGGTTGATAAAGACAAGCCCGCCGATGGAGAGACTGTTGCGCACCCCCGGCAGGGTGAGGATCACCCCCTGGTACCAGAAGATCACGATCAGCAGCACCGGGACATTGCGAAAGATCTCGGTAACAACGGTGGCCAGCTGGCGGGCCAGCCAGTTGCTGGAGAGGCGAGCCATCCCCAGGACAAAGCCCATCGCCGTCGCCAACACAATGCTGACTGCCGACAGCCAGAGGGTGTTCACCGCTCCCACCGCCAGAGCCTTCAGGTAGCTCTCGGAGGGGTCGTAGGGGATCAGCCCCTCGGTGATCCCAAAGTTGGCGGAGTTGCCCAGAAAGCGAAAGCCCAAACTGATGCCCAGGCGGCGCAGGCTGGCGAGGAGGTTCTGAGCAAGGATCCCGAACACCAGCAGCACGGCCACGACAAAGGCCACCTGCAGCAGAACTTTTAGGATGCGCTCATTCCGCCACCAGGGGGGGCGAAGGTGGGGCTGGTCGGACAGAGAAGTCATGCGGGGCAAGCAAAAATTCAGAGCACAGCAGAGAATAGGGGATCCCTGGCCGGTACTGACCAACCGGGATCCCTAGGCCCGGATTCCGAATCAGCCGATCAGCGGAAAGGCGGCGCGTACTGGATCCCGCCTTTGGTGTAGGGCTGGTTCAAGCCCCGCGGCACGCCCAAGGGGGTCAGGTGGCGGTCGAAGATCTCGCCGTAGTTGCCCACCGCCTTGATGACATTGACCACCCAATCCGGCTTCAGGCCCAGCAGCTCTCCCAGGTTGCCTTCCTGGCCCAAGAAGCGGCGAATGTCGGGATCCTCGGACTTGAGGAACTCGTCCACATTGGCGCTGGTGATCCCCTTTTCTTCTGCATAGAAGAGGGCGTAGACCGTCCAGTTCATAATGTCGGAGAAACTCTCATCTCCGTGGGGAACCAGCGGCCCCAAGGGCTCTTTGGAGATCACCTCCGGCAAGATCACGTGGTCGTCGGGAGAAGCCAAGCTGGCCCGGCGGGAGATGAGGGCGCTTTGGTCGCTGGTGATGGCATCGCAACGGCCCTCTTCGTAGGCGTTGAAAGAGGAATCATCGCCGTCGAAGGTTACTGGCGTAAAGGCAATGCCACGGGCGCGGAAGGTATCCGCCAAGTTCAGCTCGGTGGTGGTGCCGGCAATCACACAGATGGTGGCCCCGTTCAGGTCTTCCAGCTTTTCCACCCCCAGCGACTTCCGCACCATAAATCCTTGGCCGTCGTAGTAGGTGGTGGGGCCGAAGGTCACCGCCCACTCGCGATCCCGGGTGAGGGTCCAGGTGGTGTTGCGGCTAATCATATCGACCTCGCCCGCCTGAATCGCAGACTGGCGATTGGCCGCCGTCAGGTAGACGTATCGAACCTTGTCCGGATCTCCAAAGAGAGCGGCAGCTACTGCCCGGCAGATGTCGATATCAAAACCCACATACTTGCCTTGGTCATCCAGGTTGCCGAATCCGGGCAGTTGGTTGTTTACCCCACAGATCAACTCGCCCCGAGCCTTGATGCGGTCGGTGAGCGGCCCCAGCTGCGCCCAAGCGGGAAGGGACTGCAGGCCCATAGACAACGCCAGTGCCCCGGCCAAGGGAGCCAATCCGTTCAAATGCTTTATCCAGTTCATAAAATTACCCCATGTCAATCCTCAAGATCTTCGTCGTCAACAGTCGTTCATACACGGCACTTCAACCGAGATACCGTGCCATTGGGTTACACTCCTGCCACACCCCATAGAATGGTTTGCCATAGGCGCCTACGATTTTCTCAAAGCCTTACATGTCAGGGCGTATGGAAATGTTGCAGAGGCTACGGTTGTGGCTCGGCCAGTTCTGCCATGGTACCCATGCCTGCTTTGGTGAAACTTAGGGAGTCACCCACCCATGCAAGGATCCCCGCACATAAGGTCTTCACTCTCTCCGCAAAGTGCAGCCAGCGCTGACATTATCCAATGCGAAGATGTTCACAAATGGTACGGCGATTTCCACGTCCTCAAGGGCATTACCACCCGCATCCGCCGCGGAGAGGTGGTGGTGGTCTGTGGGCCTTCAGGTTCAGGCAAGTCAACGTTTATTCGCACGTTGAACCGCTTAGAAGAACACCAGAGAGGGCGCATTGTGGTAGATGGCATTGAGCTAACCAGCGACCTGCGCAACATCGATGCCATTCGCCGCGAGGTGGGCATGGTTTTTCAACAGTTCAACCTGTTTCCCCATCTCACGGTTTTGCAAAATGTAACCCTTGGCCCAATCCACGTGAAAAAGATGAAAAAAAGTGAGGCGATAGAGCGGGCTATGGAACTGCTAAGCCGCGTGGGGATCGCCGAGCAAGCAGAAAAATACCCGGGGCAACTTTCGGGGGGGCAGCAGCAGCGGGTGGCGATTGCCCGCGCCTTGGCCATGAATCCGGCGGTGATGCTCTTCGATGAGCCCACCTCGGCCTTGGATCCAGAGATGATCAAGGAGGTGCTGGACGTGATGCGGGAGTTGGCCCGCTCGGGGATGACCATGGTGTGTGTAACCCACGAGATGGGCTTTGCCCGCGAGGTGGCGGATCGGATTATCTTCTTCGACCGCGGCAAGATCGTGGAGGAAAACACCCCCCAAGAGTTTTTCAGCAATCCGAAAGAAGAGCGCTCCCGCCTGTTTTTATCCCAGATCCTTTCCCACTAGCGAGTCCTTCAGAAGGGGGTGAGGCGTGCCAGAAAAGCCCCCTCCGGCTCTTGATAGACAATCTGCCCCTGCCAGCCGTTGGCGTGGGCACACTGCAGCAGGGTTTCCGGATCTACAAATAGCCAGGGAAAGGGATCCCCCCGCTGGCCGTTGTACTCGGCTACAAAGTTCACTACCTTGGCTTTTGCCTCGCTCCCTTCCTGCCAATCTTCTGAGCCACCTGCTTCGAGGTGGGCAGGAGCGGCCAGCTTGCCAGAGGGATCTTCCAAGTTTTCTAAACGCCCTCCCTCTTCTGCCGGCAGATTCCGCAGATCTGCGAGGTCGCTGGCATCGCTCAAATCGGTGGAATCCAGGAGCAACTGGCCAGTGGGCTGAACCCAGTGGCGAGCCAGGCGCAAAAAACGCTCCAAGCCCGACAGGGATCCCGCCAAGCCGACGCCGTTCATCAGCAGGAGTAGGGTATCGAAGGGCTCTCCTGGCCCCGCCCAGTGGAAAAGATCGGCGGCAATGCGGCAACGCACCCCCCGCTCTGCCATGATCTGCAAAGCCACCGGGGAGCGATCCAAGGCAGCCACGGCCAATCCTTCCTCCTGCAGCAGCAGGCTGTGGCGGCCCGTGCCGGCGCCGATGTCCAGCACCCGACCGCGGCATAGATCCAAAGCCATGGCCTCCACCTCCGGCAGCTCCTGGGTGAAGAACACCTCTGGGGAGACCACCTGGGGCTCTTCCGCCAACGGGATCCCCTCCAGGCCGTAGGCATGCAAGAGCAGGGATCCCTTGGCCTCTCCTCGGTGCCAGTCCCATAGGGCTTGCTCTAAGGGATCCTGAAGTGGGTAATTCTCGACAGCCTTTATCATGGAAGGGGAAAGCTAAACCATTGACCCGATGGCCATCGTCGCCTTTCTTTACGGTGCCGCTATCGTCCTTTTGCTGATTGCAGCAGTGGTTTGGGCAACATCTCGGCAGTTCAATGTGGAGACCGAGACGCAGATCGGCACCTCGCCAGAAGAGCCCTCCGAGACCTCATCCGTTCCCATTTCCATTGTGGAGCAGCTAGAGCGCCAATACCGCAACAGCCCTTCCTACCGTCCCGATCCGTGACATACTCCCGCACTCATGCTGATGCATAGTCGGAGATCCTTAGAGATCCTTGGAAAGATGACTTTTGAGGATTCCTGAGGATACAAGCAGTGTCTTTGCTGGCCAAAAGCTAGCGTTTTCTCTCTCTATACTCTATATATGGTTGCCAAGTCTCCACCACCCATTGTCTACATTGCCTTGGGGCTATTGCTACTCTGGGGCGGTCATCGTGCTTGGCGGGCGGGCTATGTTCGCTGGCCGGAAGGCATTTCTCTACCGCCAGTATCGCTGCCAGGGTTGGGGGGTGGAGCACAAGATCTGCTCCTGACCAGCGGCGAGCGCACCTTGTTTGCCGATAGCAGTCCCGCTGCCGTTGCCGCTGCAGAGCTGTTGCGCCAAGGTAACCTCAGCGCGGCCATCTCGATGTTGGAAATGGGTCTGCAAAGCAACCGCAACGACCCGGAAGCTCGCATTTTCTTGAACAATGCCCGTGCCCAGCAGCAGGGCAGTCCCTTGAGCCTGGCGGTGGTGGTGCCCATCTCCAGCAACCCCAACCGCGCCAAAGAGACCCTGCGCGGGGTGGCGCAAGCTCAGGAGGAGCTTTTCCAACAGGGGGGAATCGGAGGACGGCTGCTGCGGGTAGTGATTGCCGACGATGGCGACAACCCTGAGCGAGCAGCAGCGGTGGCCAAGGCTCTGGTGAGCCAGCCCGAGATCTTGGGCGTGATCGGCCATAACACCAGCGACGCCACCCTGGCTGCAGCCGAGGTTTATCAGCCTGCCGGCTTGGCGATGATCTCCTCCACCTCCACCAGCACTCGCATCAGCATGCTGGGGGATGCCATTTTTCGCACCGTGCCCTCGGATCAAGTGGCCGGCACGCAACTGGCCCGTTATGCTCTCAACACGTTGCGGTTGCAAAGGGTGGCCATCTTCTACAACCCCAACAGCGCCTACAGCTCCAGCTTGCGCGATGCCTTTGCCTCCACCCTGACCAGCGAAGGGGGCATCGTGCTGGCGGAGTTCGACTTATCGGCGTCGGACTTCAACCCCCAGGCCAGCCTGCAAAGGGCCGTCGGCCAAGGAGCCCAGGTAGCTTTTTTAGCTCCCACGGCTTCCGTAGCCGAAAAAGCGCTGGCCGTAGCCCGCGAGAACGCTGTAGCTGGTAAGCCCCTTGCTCTTCTGGGCGGCGATGTGCTCTTCAGCCTCACCACATTGCAAGAAGGGGGAGCAGCGGTAGAGGGCTTGGTGGTGGCGGTACCCTGGCATCCCCAGGTGCCGCGCAACCGCGAGTTTGCCCAGAAGGCAGCCCAGCTCTGGGGAGGGCAGGTGAGCTGGCGCACCGCTCTGGCTTATGATGCCACCCGGGTTTTCTTGCAAGCTTTCAGCCAAGGAGCCACCAGCCGCAGCGCTGTTCTCGCCGCCCTGGGCGACCCGAACTTCCGCTTGCCGGACGGCGCTTCCGGAGAAGTGCGCTTCTTGCCCTCCGGCGACCGCAATGCTCCCCATGTGCTGGTGCGGGTTGAGCCCGGCAACCGCTCCGGTACCGGCTACGATTTTGTGCCTCTCCCCTAGGGATCCCGGCAGACGCTACAGTGGGGGATGCTCTCAATCTCCTCAGAATCGAATGGATCCCATGCCCACTCGGATCACAGCCTGCTTTCAAGCGCTGCGCAGCCGTGGTGAAAAAGCCCTCATCCCCTACCTCACCGCTGGGGATCCCAACTTGGAAACCACCTTTGAGGCTTTGCAGGTTCTGGATCAGAGCGGCGCCGATCTTATCGAGCTGGGGGTACCCTACTCGGATCCCTTGGCGGATGGGCCGGTGATCCAAGCAGCAGCCACCCGCGCCCTCAGTCGGGGAGTCACTTTGGGCGCCATTCTACAAGGCTTGCGCTGTCTCTCGCTGCAGGCCCCCCTGATCCTGTTCACCTACTACAACCCCATCCACCAGCTCGGCATCCCCAACTTTCTGCATCAACTGCGGCAGGCCGGCTGTGCCGGCTTGGTCGTCCCCGATCTGCCTCTGGAAGAGGCGGGATCCCTGCGACAAGCAGCCCAGGCCGAAGAGATCGACCTCATCCTGCTAGTGGCCCCCACCAGCCCCCCGGAGCGCATGCGCCGCATTGCCCAGCAGTCCAGTGGCTTTGTCTACTTGGTCAGCACCACCGGCGTTACCGGCGAACGGGCCACCCTGGAAAAGCGGATCCCGGCTTTGCTGCAGCAACTGCGCCAACAAACCCCCCTGCCGATTGGGGTGGGCTTCGGCATCTCCACTCCCGACCAGGCCCGCCAGATCGCTCTCTGGGGAGCAGATGCGGCGATTGTGGGCAGCGCATTTGTGCAACGGCTGGCCAAAGCCCCCACGCCTGAAGAAGGACTGCAGCAAATAGCCCACTTTTGTCGAGCCCTCAAAGCGGCTCTGCAAGAGGTGACCCCTCCAGAGCGCTGACCGAAGCGCGAGGAGCGTGGAGCGGCGGAAAAATCCCCCGGCTTTAGCCGTGGGGAGAACGTCAGTTCTGTTCAGGAGGGCGCCAACTCAGGTTGCTTCCATCTCAAAACAAATGTTTACATTCCGTAAGCCAGCCTGTAGACCCATTTCCCCCCTGCTGCGCCCCACAGTCGGGGGATCCCAGGCTAAGCAGACATTTTGGTATCGATGGGTTTGTAAATCTTCACAAAACACTCATCCATCCCGCGATATAAAATTAGGCTGGATGCTCGGCTGTCTGAAAGTCGCAGAGGTTCTTGACCTATCTAAAAATTTAGGGGTTCGGTGGGGGGTCTGCTGCCACGGAATCCTTGATTTTTGGGGGTCAAAGAGGATCCCGCAAAAAAGCTTGGGATTCGGCTTTTGGGAGGTTCAGCCAGTCGCTCACCACTTTTTGGAAAGACCAGAAGGAGATCCATCATGCAAGATGCTTTTACCCGGGTGATCGCTCAGGCAGATGCACGCGGTGCCTTTTTAAGTGACCAAGACTTTGACCGTTTGGCGGCTTTGGTGGCAGAGGGCAACAAGCGCCTAGATGCTGTCAACCGCATGACCAGCAATGCCGCCCAAATCGTAACCAATGCAGCTCGCTCTTTGTTTGCTCAAGAGCCAGATCTGATCGCTCCCGGCGGCAATGCCTACACCAACCGCCGCATGGCTGCCTGCCTACGGGACATGGAGATCATCCTGCGCTACATCACCTATGCCACCTTGGCCGGGGATAGCTCTGTGCTGGAAGATCGCTGCCTGAACGGCCTGCGGGAAACCTACATTGCTCTGGGGGTGCCCACCACTTCTGTGGCCAACGGCATTGCTGCTATGAAGAAGGAAGCGCTGGCCAAGATCATGGATCCGAAGGGCATCACTCCTGGGGACTGCTCGGCGCTGCAAAGCGAAGTGGCCAGCTACTTCGATAAGGCGGCTGCCGCCATCGTTTGAGCTTTGGGTCGAAGCCAGCTTGGTCGTTCCTTTCAGAATTGAGATCCGTTAGATCCCTCATTTCTGATAGGCAGGTGGAAATCCAGTCCGCCTTTCCTACAGAACCTCCATTAACAACACAATCGATGAATTTAGGAGCTGCAAGGTGAAAACTGTCATCACTGAAGCGATTGCTGCCGCTGACAATCAAGGGCGTTTTCTGAATGCCAGCGAACTGCAGGCCGTGAATGGTCGTTACCAGCGTGCTGCTGCTTCTCTGGAAGCGGCCCGTGTCCTAACCAACAACCAGCAAACTCTGGTGCGGGAAGCGGTGCAGGAAGTGTTCAAGAGGTTCCCTTACCTGACTCAGCCGGGTGAAATGGGCCACGGCGATGTGTTTCAAGCCAAGTGTGCCCGCGACATCGGCTACTACCTCCGCTTCATTACCTATTCTCTGGTTGCAGGTGGCACCGGCCCCCTCGATGAATACCTGGTGGCCGGACTGCGGGAAGTGAACCGCTCCTTTAACCTCTCTCCCAGCTGGTACATCGTGGCTCTGCAGTACATGAAGAGCCGCGCTCTGGGCATGCTGAGCGGCCAAGCGGCCAACGAAGCTGCCATCTACTTCGATTACGCCATCAACGCCCTCAGCTAGGGGATCCCAGGGCAGAGATCCCTGCTTGTTGGGAGTGGACGATCTCTTTCTTTGTCTTCCAATTGTGTGTCTCTCCAGAGCAGGCGACGGCTCCAAAGAGGTCTATTCCACCTGTTTCCAGGTTGGTTTGGCGCCTTGGCTTCTCTTAAGCCGGTTGGGTTGGTCGCCTGCTCTCCAGTCTGGGGTAGTTAGCCTTTGGATTGTAGGCATTGCCCAACGGCAGCGTGCTGGTTCGCGAGAATAGCCGGTACGGCTTGTTCGCTGGTCAGTTTGCCTGTCTTCCAAACGAAGTCTCATAGATACCTGGGGAAAGCGATGTTTGGTCAAAGCACCACCAGCCCTGAAGCCCTGACAGAAGCCGGCAGCCGGGTTTACCGAGTTGAGTACACCGGTCTGCTCAACCCGCCCGATGCTCTGGCCACCTCTGCCAAAGTTCGCCGCAGCACCCTGAGCACCACCGTTCCCTACAGTCGGTTGTCTGCCGAGATGCAGCGCATTCTGCGGATGGGTGGCAAAATCGTGCAGGTCACTGCCTTGTCGGGAGCCAATGCCTCTCCCGCTCAGGGCAACGGCGCTGCTGAGTGAGGGAGGCCCGACGGCCGACTGAAGTTACCGGCAAGGTTGCCCAGGTGTCATGAACAGCTCTGCAACGGTTCGTATGGCATCCAACACGGCGGTGCTGCCGCAGCAGCTCACTTGGGAGCAGGCGATAGCCCGGCTGCAGGGGGATGACTTGCAAGATCGGTACTATGCTGCCTGGTACCTGGGCACAGTTCGGGATCCAAGGGGGGTAGAGCCGCTGCTTTTGGCGTTGCAGGATGAGCGGGATCGCACCGCCTTGGGGGGCTATCCTCTGCGCCGCAATGCTGCCAAGGCCCTGGGGCAAATCGGGGACGTGCGGGCCGTGCCCGGTTTGATCGAGGCCCTCACCTGTACTGACTTCCACGTGCGGGAAGAGGCTGCCTATGCCTTGGCTCAATTGGGGGACAAGCGAGCAGTGGATCCCTTGCTGGCACTGTTGCAGTCCCGCGAGCAGGAGCAGCCCTGGGAAGCCCTTATCGAGGCCTTGGGTCAGCTTCAGGCCACCGAGGCTGAGGCAGCGATCCGGCCCTTTTTGAACCATCCCTCTGAGCGGGTGCGTTCGGCAGCGGCTTGGGTGCTCTATCGCTTTACGCAAGCCGAGGAGCTGACCCAAATCCTGGTGGCGCTACTGGCCCACTCCAACTCCAGCCTACGACAGGCCGCTTTGTTCGACCTGGCCGAATCGGGATGGGTGGCGGGGGCGCCGCTGCTGGCCACAGCCGACGTGGCTCTCAACCTGCGCATCAATGCTCTGAAGCGGCTGTTCGATGTGGCGCTTCAGTTGGGGTGGGTGCCGCTGGCTCAGGTGACGGCGGTGATCCTGCCGCAATTGGAGAAGCTCTTCTAGGATCCTGGGGCGCTCAGTGCCTTTGATCAGCGGTTTCAAGTGTACCTTTGACTATTCGTTGCCTATGTCCTCCGCCTCGGCTGCTCAAGCGTTTCCCATTGCTGTGGCTCAACTGGCAGCAGAATTGGAGCAGGCCACGTCGCCTGAGGAATTGTTGCGGGTGGTGAGGGCGCTGGGCGCTTTGGGCCAAGTGGAAGGGATCCCCATCTTAATTCGCGCCTTTGGGTTCAATCGCCCTGCAGTGGGGGAAGCCGCCCTGGAGGAAGTGCTGCGCTTTGGGGAGGCGGCGGTGCAGCCCTTGCTGAGCCATATTGACGGTTTCGATTACGGGGCGCGTGCCTATTCGGTGCGGGCTCTGGCCCGTATTGGCCATGGGGATGCCTACCCCTTTTTGGCGGAAGCCATTGTAGCGGACTTTGCCCCCAGTGTGCGACGGGCGGCGACCCGTGGGCTAGGACGAGTGGCGGCCAAGCGGCCCTTGCCCGATCAAGAGCGAGCCTTGCAACTGTTGCGGCAATGTCTTGCCGATGCCGATTGGGGAGTCCGCTACGCCGCCGTTGGATCCCTGACGGACTTGGCTCGCCAGGGTGAACAATCTCTGCGCCCCTCAGTCGAGGCTGCGCTCCAGATGGCCCTGGAAGATGCCGATCCTCTGATCCCTCTCCGCGCCCAGATGAGCTGGCAGGAGTTGGCTGCCGAGCCTTAGCTTCTCTGCTCTAGTGTGTCTTTCTCGGTTTTTCTCGTTTTTTCAGGAGCACCACCTATGTCTCTTCCGTTGCTTGCCGATCGCCCCACCACCCAAAATGAGCGGGTGCCTCGCTACTTTGTGCCCAGCGACGAAACCCCGCCGGTCTACCGTCCTGACGACCCGACAGGAATTGACAACATCATTCGCGCCGCCTATCGCCAGATCTTCAGCGAGCATCTGATGCTGGAGAGTTATCGGCAAAAAGCTCTGGAGTCCCAATTGCGCAACGGGGCAATCTCGGTCAAAGAGTTTGTGCGCGGCCTGGGCAAGTCGGAGGTGTACCGGGATCTGGTCATGGTTCCCAACGACAACTACCGCTTCATCGAGGTCACCTTCCAGCGCTTTTTGGGTCGGCCCACCTACAGCCAACAGGAGCGCATCAAGTACTCCATCATCGTTGCCACCAAGGGGCTAGATGGCTTCATCGACGCTGTGGTGGATAGCGAAGAGTACAATGCCGCCTTTGGGGACGATGTGGTGCCTTACCAACGCCGTCGCCTGTCGGAAAAGCCCGCCAACCTGGTAACCCCCCGCTATGGAGCTCGTTGGCGCGATGTCTCCGGCGTGAAGCGCTCGACGCGGGAAGTGGTGCGCACCTATCGTCTCACCCGTCCTCCCAAACCCGGGGATCCAGAAAACTTCCTCAACATGGCCCGCATGCTCAATCCCAAGCCGGCAGCGCGGCAAAACATCAGCGTCTTCGATCTGAAGATCCCGGACATGACCACCAACCGCCGCTAGGACTGGGCAAGCTTCCGGGGACAACCCTTTGCGGGCTCTGCCGGGCCGATCGATCCGCGGCTGTTCGGGTGGGTCGGCCTGCCGCTGTGCCTGGGGCAAGATTCGTTATAATCCTGGTGATGCTTCTTAACACTTGGGTCGCATGAAGAATCCGGTTGTGCGGGCTTTTTTTGTCGGCAAGGCTGTGGCGGATGTCCTACGGGAGCGTTTGGAAAGCGCCCTCACCGATATTGCCGGAGAAGTGGGCAAGGTGTGGGCCGAGCTGCAGGAGGGCTGGCAAACCTTTGCCCAGGATGTCATGACCCGAGCTGAGGCAGAAGCATCCGTGGCCGCCCAGGAAAGGGTGCCGCCTCCTTTCCAGACAGAAGATTTGCAGGCAACTCTGGACGACTTGCGGGCAGAAGTGGCGCAGCTGCGCTCCGAGTTGCAGAAGTACCGGAGTCGAAACGCTTGAGTGCCAGCACACTGGGATCCCAGGCTTCAACCTCTTTGGGATCAAAACCCGTCAAGCCCTATACCGCCTACCGCTGGGCCCGGGAGAACTATACTCGCCAGGGCCGCATGCTGGACATTTGGCGATTTGTGCTCACCTGGCTGTTTTACCTTTGGCTGGATCAGCAGGCTTGGAGCTATGGGGGACAACCCACGCCCGAGCGAAAGGCCCAGCGCCGCCGGGCCAGAGCCGTTTGGATCCGCGAAACGCTGCTTAACTTAGGCCCTACTTTTATTAAAGTGGGGCAGTTTTTCTCCACCCGCGCCGATCTCTTCCCCTCGGAATATGTCGAGGAGCTCTCCAAGCTGCAGGATCGGGTGCCTGCTTTCAGCTACGAACAGGTGGCGGCAATTGTGCAGCAGGAACTGGGCAGGCCGATCACCCAAATCTACAGCTATTTTGATCCCACCCCTTTGGCCGCTGCCAGCTTAGGGCAGGTGCATCGCGCCAAGCTGAAAACCGGGGAAGAGGTGGTGGTGAAGGTGCAGCGTCCGGGGCTGACCCGCTTGTTCACCATCGATTTGGAGATCTGCCGTGGGATTGCCGAGTTCTTTCAGTATCGCACCTCTTGGGGCGGGCCGGGCCGCGACTGGATCGGCATCTACGAAGAGTGTCGGCGCACCCTCTGGGAAGAGGTGGATTACCTCAATGAGGGCCGCAATGCCGATACCTTCCGTCGCAACTTTCGGGATATGCCGCAAATTGCTGTTCCCAAAGTGTATTGGCGTTACACCTCTCCTCGCCTGTTGACATTGGAATACCTGCCGGGGATCAAAATCAGCGATTACGAAGCCCTGAGCGCGGCGGGGCTGGATCGCAAGGTTTTGGCTCGTCTGGGGGCAGAGGCTTATCTGCGGCAACTGCTCAAGGATGGCTTTTTTCACGCCGATCCCCACCCCGGCAACATTGCCGTGAAGCCCGATGGCACGTTGATCTTCTACGACTTCGGCATGATGGGCCGCCTGCGCTCCGATGTGAAAGAAAAGCTGATGGGCACGCTGGCAGGTGTGGTCTCCAAAAATGCCGATCGGGTGGTGGCCTCGCTGGTGGAACTGGGGGTGCTGGTGCCCACCGCCGATCTGGCTCCCGTGCGCCGCTCGGTGCAGTACATGCTGGATCACTTTATGGACAAACCCTTTTCCGGCAACTCAGGAGAAATCTCGGTGGCGGCCATTAGCGAAGACCTTTACGAGCTGGCCTACGATCAGCCGTTTCGCTTTCCGGCTACCTTCACCTTTGTGATGCGGGCCCTGACCACGCTGGAGGGGCTGGGGAAGGGGCTGGATCCGGAGTTCGACTTTATGGAAGTGGCCAAACCCTTTGCGGAGGAGCTGATGAGTTTGAACGGAAGCGAGACCGAGACCCTCTTGGCCCAGGTTGGCCGTCAAGCGGCTGAGTTCACCAGCAGCAGTCTCAGTTTGCCCCGCCGGATCGAATTGACCTTGAGCAAGTTGGAACAAGGGGAGCTGCGCCTGCGGGTGCGATCCAGCGAGACGGAGCGCTTGCTGCGCAAGCTGAACAATACCGGGCTGGGAGTCATTTACGGGGTGTTGTTTGGGGCCTTTTTTTTGAGCGCAACTCAGCTCTTTTTGGCCGGACATGCTACCTTAACGGTTATCACTTTGGTTTTGGCTGCCCTCGCTGCTCTTGCTTTACTCAGAGTACTCTTAAGGTTGAATCGGTCAGAGCGATTGATGTGATGCGACGATATGCCTGCGCTACGGATCCCGGCAAGATCCGCAGCAGCAATCAAGATGCCTGCTACTGCGATCCGGAGGGGCGCTATTTTATTGTTGCCGATGGTATGGGAGGACATGCTGCCGGGGCTACAGCCAGCCTGTTGGCCGTCGAGACCATCCGAGAATATCTGGATCGAGGCTGGAAAAACGTGCCGGCACCCCGGTTGCTCAGCGAAGCCGTAGAAGCAGCCAACAGTGCCATCCTCAAGGATCAGCGGGAAAATCCAGAGCGGGCAGACATGGGCACTACGGTGGTGGTGGCCATGGTGGATCCCAAGGGCAACTGCTGGAGCGCTCACATCGGTGATTCTCGCCTCTATCGCCTACGGGGATCCGAAATGCAGCAAATGACCGAGGATCACACCTTGGTGGCCCGCTCCATTCGACTGGGGGAGTTGACCTACGAGCAGGCCCGGATTCACCCCTGGCGACATATTCTCGAGCGCTGCCTGGGCCGACCCGATGCGGGGCCGCCTTCTGTGCAGCCGATTACAGTTTACCCAGGGGATCGCCTGCTGTTGTGTAGCGACGGCCTGACGGAGGAGTTAGACGACGAAGTGATCATCGAGTATTGCCTGCAGGTGGAAGATTTGGAGCAACTTCCCCTAAAGCTCATCGAGGCGGCCAAAGAGCGGGGCGGGCGAGACAACATCACAGTAGTGATTGCCGAATACGCCTAGTTTGCGCCCGGCTAAAGACGGTATTGGCGGTACACTTCGCTGGCAGCCCGGTGCAGCAGGGAGTGGCGATACACGAGGCGGTTGAGGTCTTTGCCGTAGCCGCCGCCGATGACGCAGGCGACAGGATAGCCCTGCTTTAGACAAGTGTTCAGCACTTGCATGTCCCGCCGAAACAGGCCCTGGTCGCTAAGGGCCAGCTTGCCCAGGAGATCTTCCTCGTGGGGATCCACACCGGCATCGTAGAGCACCAGGTCAGGGCGCACCTGAGCCAACAGATCGGGCAAGTGGTCGGCCAAGGTCTGGAGATAGGCTTCATCTTCCATGCCTACCGGCAGGGCCACGTCCAGGTCGCTCTGCTGCTTGGTGGCGGGGAAGTTGGCCTCGCAGTGCATGGAAAAGGTGAACACCCGCGGCTCGGAGCGAAAGATCCAAGCAGTGCCGTCTCCCTGGTGGACATCCAAATCCACGATCAAGAGCCTTTGCACTAGCCCTTGCTGCAGCAAGACTTGGGCGGCAATGGCCAGGTCGTTGAAGATACAAAAGCCGGAGCCGTAGGCGGGGAAGGCATGGTGGGTGCCGCCGGCGGTGTTGCAGGCCAAGCCATGGCGCAGGGCCAATTGGGCAGTCAGGATGGTGCCGCCCACCGCTCGACAGGTGCGCTGTACCAGCTCTGGGCTCCAGGGCAGGCCGATACGCCGCTGCAATTTGGCTTCCAGGGATCCCTCACAGTAGGCCCTGACGTACTCAGGGGTATGTACCGACTCAATCCAGGCGAGAGGGGGCAGCTCAGGGTGGTGCACTTGCTGGGGGCGGATCACCCCTTCCCGCAGCAGCAGCTCTTGCAAGAGGCGAAATTTCGGCATGGGAAAGCGATGGCCCGGCGGCAGGGGGGCACTGTAGTCGGGGTGGTAAACAATTGGCAAAGACATCAAGGGCAATCGAATTGACGGCGGTGAGCATGGCCTATAACGGCTCCAGTGCTTATGGTAGAGGTAGCCCGCTCCTGCCGGATCCCTTCGAGACTCTTGCAAACCTGTTCTCCGTACCGCCGCGATTCCCTATGTTTACTGCGTCGGATCCCTTTTTGGGTCGCCTCTTGGCTCAGCGTTATCGACTTGTACATCTGCTGGGACAGGGGGGCATGGGGCGAGTCTATTTGGCTCAAGATTTGCTCTTTGGTGGGGTGGAAGTGGCTGTCAAGCTGCTTTCCCAGCCGGCAATGGATCGGCGCACCCGCCTGCGCTTTGAACGGGAAGCGAAAGCCTGCGCGGCTTTGGGCCAAAAAAGCCTGAACATTGTCAAAGTCAATGACTATGGCCTTACCCCCGATGAGGTGCCTTTCTATGTGATGGAATACCTGAACGGCCAAACCCTCAAGGATATTCTGGCCGCAGGGGCTTTGCCTTTGGAGCGCTTCTTCCGGCTGGCCCGTCAAATCGGCTTGGGGTTGAAAGCAGCCCACGAGGGGATCCTCATGGAAGGGCAACGGGTGCAGGTGATCCACCGCGATTTGAAGCCGGCCAACGTGATTGTAGTGCCTGATAGCAGTTTTGGGGAACTGGCGAAGCTGGTGGATTTCGGCATTGCCAAGCTGCTCAACAGCCATGAATCTTTGAGCTTTACCCATGCCTACCTGGGAACGCTGGCCTATTCTTCCCCGGAACAGCTGGAAGGGTTGCCGCTGGACGCCCGTTCCGACATCTACAGCTTCGGGATCATGCTGTACCAGATGGTGTCTGGCCAGATGCCCCTCAAGCCCACCACCGAATCTTTCCCGGGCTGGTACCAGGCCCACCACAAGCACCGCCCCATTCCTCTGGAAGACCTGGGATTGAAGTTCGCGCTGCCCGCCGGTTTGTCTGACTTGATTCTCGGTTGCCTGGCCAAAGATCCTGCCGCCCGCCCGCAGTCGGTGGCCAATGTGTTGGCGGAGCTGGAGCACATTCAAGCCAGAGCACAGGGATCTATTGCCCCTCAGGTCCCAGTCGCCTCGTCGGAAGAGGCTGCCTCTGGCCCACTTTCTGGAGGTCTCCCTGCCGCTGCGCCGTCCTTGGTTACAGCCGGTACTCTGCGGCTCAGGCCCCTGACGGCGGCCACGGAGGTCGAGAACGGGGGATCCCTGCTTTGGGTGCGCCTGATTCCCTTTCTGATGGGCGGGCTGCTGGGCTGGGTTTTGGTGAGTTGGCAATGGGGACAGTTGCTGCAGCGCCCCTCGGCCCCCCGTGTTTCCGGGCCAGGATCTCGTCCGGCAGTGGAAGATCCCATTGCCCCAGAGAATGCCCATCCTATGCCTGGGGAGCTTGTCCCTGAGCCCCTTGTTTTGGCTTCAGAGCAGAACGGACGGCGGGATCCCGCGCCGGAGCTGGAACCCTACAACAGGAGCGAGCCGGTGTTTCGCGCCTTTCCCCTGGAGACTTCCCGCGAGACGGTACGAGCCAGCCTGGGATCCCCCAACCAGCAGGGGCATGGTGCTTGGCCCAACACCGTGTATGACCTGTATCGCCTTGGCGGGGTGAACCTGGGCCTGCTCTACGACGCATCCAGTCTGGCCCTGCGGCAAACCGAAGCCACCGTCACCGATGGCGTACCCACCCCTCAAGTGGAAGGACTCTTGGAGGATATGCTGCAAGCCCCCTTGCCTGCTCAACTGCAGCGAGAACTGCAGGCTGTGCGCGAGGGACGTTCTGGGCGAGTGCAATTCCGCGTTGGCCCCTGGGCCGGCAGGATCGAACGCAACGCCCAAGGTCACCTTTACATGGCCCTCTGGGATCCCACGCTGCCCAGCGGTGCTCCACCCCCTTCTCCTGTCTCCCCTCCCACCCTACCCCCGGCTGCCCCCGTTGCCCGGCCTCCCAAGGCCCGTAACCTCAATTCAGCAGCAGGCGGCCCTCGTCCCGGCCAGACCATGCAGGAGCTGCTGCGCCGTGCGCGCGAATTGCGGGGGGACTGAGCCATGTCTGCTTCTGAAGACAAAAAGCCGCTGTTGGGCACCGTCGCTCGCTTCTTCAAAACCCTGGCCAGGCCCTTCCCTGTCGGGCCTACGGCTCTCCTCAAACCCCCCGAACCTCCTCCCCCCAAGCGCCCGGTGCGCCTGCGGATTACCTGCCCAGGAGAGCCCCCCCAGGTGGTTGCCCTGAAGGGATCCGACATTCTCGGTCGCAGCCAGACGGTGGCCACCATTCGCATCCCTGCCCCCGCGGTGAGCCATCTCCACGCCCACATCCGTCCCCGCCCGGATTGGCGCCTGCCCGGTCTGGGTTGGCGGATCCCGTTGCCCCCTATTCTCTACTGGCTGGGGTGGAATGCCGGTCGCTACCAGCTAGAAGATCAAGACTCGACCAACGGCGTTTTCCGCCTCAAACCCTTCGGTGGTGTCGAGCGGGTGCGCCGGGTGATCTTGCGGCATGGCCAGCAACTGAGCCTTGGCCCGCCTCGGGATCCGGAGAGCGTCTGGATTCAAGTGCTGGATCCACCCCCACCACAGGTGTATGGGGTGCGTGGCTGCCTCATCCTGATGGTAGTCTTGGGGCTGGGGGCAAGGATTTGGATCGGCCATGAGTGGAGCAAGTTCTCAGTGGAACCGCCCCTCTCCGCAGATCGCAACCCCCTGATCGTCCTGGCCGGGGATCAGCAGACGGAGCTGCGCCGCCATCAGGGGGACACCTACCGGGAGCTGCCCGACCTGGAAGCTTTTGGGCCGATTTTGCCCAAGGTGGTGGTCGCCGCTGAAGATCACCGCTTTTACTCCCACTTTGGGGTGGATCTGCTGGGCATTGCCCGCGCCTTTTGGGTGAACCTGCGCTCGGGGGAAGTGCAGCAGGGGGGCAGCTCCATCAGCCAACAACTGGCCCGCACCGTGCTGCGGGACTACACCGGCTCCGGCAACACCTTCGGGCGCAAGCTGCGGGAGGCCGTCGCCGCCCTGAAGCTGGAACAGCGCTACAGCAAAGACGAAATCCTCGCTCTCTACCTCAACAATGTTTACCTGGGCAACGGCATCTACGGCTTTGAAACTGCTGCCCAGTTCTATTTCGGGATCCCAAGCCGCCAGCTCAGCCTTTCCGAAGCTGCGACTCTGGCGGCCATTTTGCCCGCGCCCAATGCCTTTAACCCTGTCGCCAACTATGATGCCGCCGTTCGGGGCCGGGATCGGGTGTTGGATCGCCTGAGCGAGCTGAAAGTCTTCCCCGAAGAGGAGATTCGGCGGGCCCGGCGCAGTCGCCTCACCCTCAACCCCAATTTGCGCTCCCAAACCTCGACAGTTGCTCCCTACTTTTACAGTGCCGTCTTCCAGGAGCTGCGGCAGCTCTTGGGCCAAGACCTCTCGGCAGAGGGCAACTTCATCATCGAAACCACGGTGCATTTGCCCTACCAGCGTTTGGCAGAGCAAGTCCTGGCCCAAACGGTGCGCGAGTCCGGATCCCGCTTGGGCTTCAGCCAAGGCGCTTTGGTCAGTCTCGACAGCCGCAACGGTGAAGTGCTGGCTTTGGTGGGCGGGATCGACTACAACGCCAGCCCCTTCAACCGGGCTACCCAAGCTCAAAGGCAGCCGGGCTCCACCTTCAAAGTGTTCACGTATGCGGCTGCCCTCACCCAGGGGATCCCTCTCTCCCAAGTGTTGTCTTGCGAGCCCCTCACCTGGGGCAACCTCACCTTTCGGGGCTGTCGCTCGGGATCGGCCCCTATGGATTTGGCCCGCGGCCTGATCCTCTCCGAAAACGTGATTGCCCTGCGGTTGGCCCAACAAGTAGGTCTAGAGCAAGTGGTGGCGACGGCCCGGCAAATGGGCATCCAATCGCCGTTGCAACCCTATCCTTCTATGGTGATTGGCACCATGGAGGTGAACTTGCTGGAGTTGACAGCAGCCTTCACTCCTTTTGCCAATCGTGGCCTTTGGTCAAGGCCCCACACCATCCGCCGCATCTTGGATAGCAGCGATTGCGCCAACCCCAACGACTTTCGCACCTGCCGTGAGATTTACCCTGGTCGGGAGGATCCCCGTTCTCAGCGACTTGTCTTACCAGAAACCGTCGCCCAACAGATGACAACCGTACTGCAAGGGGTGATCAGCTCCGGCACCGGTACTACTGCCCGGCTCGGCATTGGAGAAGCCGGTAAAACCGGCACCACCACCGCCAACAAGGATCTGCTCTTTATCGGCTACACGCCCAACCCTCCCCTGGTGACCGGCATTTGGCTGGGCAATGATGACTCTAGCCCAACACGAGGAAGCAGCAGCATAGCCGCTCAAACTTGGGGAAATTACATGAGACAAGTCATTCAATAGTTCGAAAATGGCTATGTTGTGTTGATCTTATGTTAGGATAGAGAGAATAATTTATAGAGGAAAGAGGATGAAGTTGGTTTTTTTAGATGAAAACAAATGGCAGAAGATATTGG